>NZ_PSVO01000053.1:0-1058 GCF_002932325.1 Rathayibacter sp. AY1E2 | reverse complement strand
GCCCCCGGCTAGGCTGACCCCCGCAAGCAGAGGAGACCGCGGATGCCCGACCACGCGACGCGCGGCAACAACCTCGACCGCGTCAGGCGGCACAACCTCTCGGCGATCCTCCGCCTCGTGCACCGCGGCGGCCCCCGCTCCCGCTCGCAGCTGACCCGCCTGACCGGCCTCAACCGCTCCACGATCGCGGCGCTGGTCGGCGAGCTGGTGGAGCTCGGCATCGTGCGCGAGCGCGAGCCCGCCACGCCGAACCAGGTCGGCCGGCCGAGCCCCGTCGTCGAGGCCGATCCCGGAGTCGTCGCGCTCGCCGTGAACCCCGAGATCGACGCCGTCACGGTCGCCGTGGTCGGCGTCGACGCCGTCGTCCGCCGCCGCATCCGCCGCTCCGCCTCCGTCCCCACCGCCGAGGCCGCCGCCCGTCTGGCGGCCGAGGCGGTCGCCGAGCTGCTCGCCGAGCTGCCCGAGGAGACGCGGACCGTCGGCATCGGCGTCGCCGTGCCCGGCCTCGTCCGCGACGCCGACGGCCTCGTCCGGGTCGGCCCGCACCTCGGCTGGGACGACGAGCCCTTCTCCCGCATGCTCGCCGACGCGACCGGCCTGCCCGTCCTCTCGGCGAACGACGCCAACCTCGGTGCACTCGCGGAGAGCGTCCTCGGCGCCGGCCGCGACGTCTCGCACCTCGTCTACCTCAACGGCGGCGCGAGCGGAGTGGGCGCCGGCGTCATCGTCGGCGGCGCGCCTCTGCACGGCATCGACGGCTACGCGGGCGAGATCGGCCACACCCTCGTCAACAGCGCGGGCATCGACTGCCACTGCGGCGCCGTCGGCTGCCTCGAGACCGAGGTCGGCCGCGCCGAGCTGCTCACCGTGCTCGGCCTCGACGAGAGCGAGCGGCTGGAGGAGGCGCTCGCCGCCTCCGAGGACCCGGCCGTCCGCGCCGAGGTCGAGCGCCAGCTCGGGCACCTCGCGGTCGCCCTGCGCAACGTGATCAACGTGTTCAACCCGCAGCTCGTGGTGCTGGGCGGCTTCCTCGGGGCGCTGATCGGAGTCGCGCCGGG
>NZ_PSVO01000009.1:0-117051 GCF_002932325.1 Rathayibacter sp. AY1E2 | reverse complement strand
CGCACCGCCACCCCCGTCCGCCCCACCCGAGAGGAGGCGACCGCATGTACGAAGGCATCGTCCAGGAGCTGATCGACGAGCTCGGCCGGCTCCCCGGCATCGGCCCGAAGTCCGCCCAGCGCATCGCGTTCCACATCCTGCAGACCGAGACGTTCGACGTCACCCGGCTCGCCGAGATCCTGCTCGAGCTGCGCGGCCGCGTGCACTTCTGCGACATCTGCGGGAACGTGGCGGAGGAGGCGACCTGCGGGATCTGCCGCGATCCGCGCCGCAGCCGCGCCGTCATCTGCGTCGTGGAGGAGGCGAAGGACGTCCCGGCGATCGAGCGCACCCGCGAGTTCCGCGGGCTCTACCACGTGCTCGGCGGCGCGATCAGCCCGATCGACGGCATCGGCCCGGATCAGCTCCGCATCCGCCAGCTGCTGCAGCGGCTCGCGGACGGCGAGGTGCAGGAGGTCATCATCGCGACCGACCCGAACCTCGAGGGCGAGGCGACGGCGACCTACCTCTCGCGCATGCTCAGCACCCTCGGCATCCGCATCACCCGTCTGGCCTCCGGGCTGCCCGTCGGCGGAGACCTCGAGTACGCCGACGAGATCACCCTCGGCCGCGCCTTCGAGGGCCGCCGGCTCGTCGAGAACTGACGCGGCCGCCGGAGTCGCATGACCGCTCCGGCATGCGGTCGACCGGTAGACTCGCCCGTCGGGTCGCGACGGCGGTCCAGCCACCGACACGGGAGCAGCACGTGAGCCTGATCGTCCAGAAGTTCGGCGGGTCCTCCGTCGCCGACGCGGAGAGCATCAAGCGGGTCGCGAAGCGGATCGTCGCCACCAAGCAGGCGGGCAACGACGTGGTCGTCGCCGTCTCGGCCATGGGCGACACCACCGACGACCTGCTCGAGCTCGCCCACCAGGTCACGCCCATCCCCGCCCCCCGCGAGCTCGACATGCTGCTCTCCTCGGGCGAGCGCATCTCGATGGCGCTGCTGGCGATGGCGATCAAGAGCATGGGCTTCGAGGCCCGCTCCTTCACCGGCAGCCAGGCCGGCATGATCACGGACGCACAGCACGGCGCCGCCCGCATCGTCGACATCACCCCGGTCCGCCTCCGCGAGGCGCTCGACGAGAACGCCGTCGTCATCGTCGCGGGCTTCCAGGGCTTCAACCGCGACACGAAGGACATCACCACCCTCGGCCGCGGCGGCTCGGACACCACCGCCGTCGCGCTCGCCGCAGGACTCGGCGCCGACACCTGCGAGATCTACACCGACGTCGACGGCGTCTTCACCGCCGACCCGCGGGTCGTCAAGAAGGCCCGCAAGCTCGACCGCATCACCAGCGAGGAGATGCTCGAGCTGGCCGCCGCGGGAGCGAAGGTGCTGCACATCCGCGCCGTCGAGTTCGCCCGCCGCCACGGAGTCACGCTCCACGTGCGCTCCTCCTTCAGCCCCAACGAGGGCACCATCGTCTACAACGCCGAGACCTCCGGCGTCGAGCAGAACGGACAAGCCGTGGAAGAGCCCATCATCGCCGGAGTCGCCGCCGACCTGAACGAGGCGAAGATCACCGTCGTCGGAGTCCCCGACATCCCGGGCAAGGCCGCGCAGATCTTCACGATCGTGGCGAAGACCGGCTCCAACATCGACATGATCGTGCAGAACGTGTCGGCTGCGGCGACCGCCCGCACCGACATCTCGTTCACCCTGCCCAAGGCCGACGGCCAGACGGTCCTCATGGCTCTCAACGCCGAGAAGGACGAGGTCGGCTTCGAGTCCCTGCAGTACGACGACCAGATCGCCAAGCTCGCGCTCGTGGGCGCCGGGATGCGCACCAACGCCGGCGTCTCCGCGAAGCTGTTCCGCTCCCTCTACGAGGCCGGGATCAACATCGAGATGATCTCCACCAGCGAGATCCGCATCTCGGTCGTCACCCGCGCCGACACCGTGAACGAGGCCCTGCGCGTCGTGCACACCGCCTTCGGGCTCGACGCCGAGGACGAGGCCGTCGTCTACGCCGGCACCGGCCGCTGACGGCCGGACACCCTCGCGATCCGGCCGTTCCTCCCGAGCGGCCGGAGCGACCGGTACCCTCTCCCTCGATCCCCCCGCCACGAGCGGCCCGCGCGCCGCACGGACGAAAGAGCACAGCATGAGCAGCACCCCCCTCCACGTGGGCGTCGTCGGCGCGACCGGCCAGGTCGGGAAGGTGATGCGCCGCCTCCTCGAGGAGCGCGACTTCCCGATCGCGTCCATCCGCTTCTTCGCCACCGCCCGCTCGGCGGGCACGACGCTGCCGTTCCGCGGCGAGGACGTCGTGGTCGAGGACGTGGAGACCGCCGATCCGTCGGGGCTCGACATCGCCCTGTTCTCGGCCGGAGCCACGGGCTCGCGCGCGCAGGCGCCCCGCTTCGCCGCGGCCGGCGTCACCGTGATCGACAACTCCAGCGCCTGGCGGATGGACCCCGAGGTCCCGCTGGTCGTCAGCGAGGTGAACCCCCATGCCATCGACCAGGCGGTCAAGGGCATCATCGCCAACCCCAACTGCACCACGATGGCCGCGATGCCGATCCTCAAGGTCCTCGACCGCGAGGCGGGGCTCACGCGCCTGATCGTCAGCACCTACCAGGCCGTGTCCGGCAGCGGACTGGCCGGAGCGAACGAGCTGGCCGGCCAGGTCCGCGCCGCCGTCGCCGACGAGCACCTGCTCGACCTGGTGCACGACGGCTCGGCGGTCGACTTCCCCGCGCCGGACAAGTACGTCGCCCCGATCGCCTTCGACGTCATCCCCTTCGCGGGGAGCCTGGTCGAGGACGGCTCGAACGAGACCGACGAGGAGAAGAAGCTCCGCAACGAGAGCCGCCGCATCCTCGAGCTCCCGGAGCTGCTGGTCTCGGGCACCTGCGTGCGCGTCCCCGTGTTCACCGGCCACTCGCTCTCCGTCAACGCAGAGTTCGCCTCCGCCCTCAGCCCCGAGCGTGCTCGCGAGCTGTTGGCCGACGCGCCCGGCGTCGTGCTGCGCGAGGTGCCGACTCCGCTGGAGGCCGCGGGCAAGGACCCGAGCTTCGTCGGCCGCATCCGCGCCGACGAGGGCGCCCCGGAGGGACGCGGCCTCGCGCTCTTCATCAGCAACGACAACCTCCGCAAGGGCGCGGCCCTGAACGCCGTGCAGATCGCCGAGCTCATCGCGGCGAAGCAGCCCGTCTCCTGACCGGCGTGGACGGGGCCGGCGCCGAGCGCTCCGGCCCCCTCCGGGTGGAAAAGCCGCGAATTTGATGGGGGAGCGGGGCCCCTCCCGGCCGCGGCGTCCGCGGGCGAGCGTAAACTCGACTCTCGTGAACTCCTCGGAACCGGTCGACGTCGCCCTCATCGGTGGGGGCATCATGAGCGCCACGCTCGGCGCACTCATCACCCAGCTGCAGCCCGACTGGACGATCGCCGCCTTCGAGCGCCTCGGCGACGTGGCGCAGGAGTCGTCGAACCCGTGGAACAACGCGGGCACCGGTCACGCGGCCCTCTGCGAGCTGAACTACATGCCCGAGGCGGCCGACGGCTCCGTCGACCCGGCCAAGGCGATCCAGATCAACGAGCAGTTCCAGATCTCGCGCCAGTTCTGGTCGAGCCTGGTGGAGTCCGGCGACATCCGCGAGCCCTCCAGCTTCATCAACCCGGCGCCGCACATGACCTTCGTGCACGGCGAGGCCAACGTCGAGTACCTCCGGAAGCGCTACGAGGCGCTCAAGGACCAGCCGCTGTTCGCCGGCATCGAGTTCACCGAGAGCGTCAAGACCATCCACGAGTGGGCGCCCCTGCTGATGGAGCAGCGTCCCGCCGGCGGCGGCCCCTACGCGGCGACGCGCATGCCGGCCGGCACCGACGTCGACTTCGGCTCGCTGACCCACCAGCTGTTCGACCACGTCGTCGCCCACGGCGGCACGCTCGACACCGGCCGCGAGGTCACCGACATCACCCGGCAGAAGGACGGCACCTGGCGCCTCGACCTCAAGCAGGTCGTCGGAGGCACGCCCCAGTCGGTGACCGCCCGCTTCGTCTTCGTCGGCGCCGGCGGCGGTGCGCTGCACCTCCTGCAGAAGTCGGGCATCCCCGAGATCAAGGGCTTCGGAGGCTTCCCGATCTCGGGGCAGTTCCTCCGCACCGACAACCCCGAGCTGGTCGCCCGGCACAAGGCGAAGGTCTACGGCAAGGCCGCGGTCGGTGCGCCCCCGATGTCGGTGCCGCACCTCGATGCGCGCGTCGTCGACGGCGAGTCGTCCCTCCTCTTCGGCCCCTACGCGGGCTTCACGCCCAAGTTCCTGAAGCGGGGCTCGTGGCTCGACCTGCCCCTGTCGATCCGGCCGCACAACATCGGCCCGATGCTCGCGGTCGCCCGCGACAACCTCGACCTGATGAAGTACCTGATCGGCGAGGTGCTCGCGGGCCGCGGCAAGAAGATGAAGGCCCTGCGCGAGTTCCTGCCCACCGCCCGCGACGAGGACTGGTACCTGATCACCGCCGGCCAGCGCGTCCAGGTGATGAAGAAGGACGAGAAGAAGGGCGGCGTGCTGCAGTTCGGCACCGAGGTCATCACCGGAGGAGACGGCACGATCGCCGGCCTGCTCGGCGCCTCGCCCGGAGCCTCGACCGCCGTGCCGATCATGCTCGACATCGTGCAGAAGTGCTTCCCCGACCGGATGAAGGCCTGGGAGCCGCGGATCCGCGCGCTGGTGCCGAGCTACGGCTCGACGCTCAACGACGCGCCCGAGAAGGCCGAGCAGACGGTCACCGCGACCGCCGAGACGCTGGAGCTGTCCGCCTCGGTCTGATCGGGTGCGACCCGTTCGAACATATGTTCTAATGGCTCCATGAGGTGGAGCGGGCAGTCGATCGGCACGGCCGACGAGGCCGCGCTGCCCGGGCTCGTCAAGCTCACAGACCTGGTGCGGACGGTGCGCACGCCGGAGTTCGAGGGCATCACCTTCTACGAGGTGCTCGCGAAGTCGGCGCTCAACCGCGTGCACACCTCCTCGAAGATGCCGTTCGGCTGGAGCATCAACCCGATGCGCGGCTGCACCCACGCCTGCACCTACTGCTTCGCCCGGCCCACGCACGAGTACCTCGAGTTCGACGGCGGCCGCGACTTCGACTCGCAGATCGTCGTGAAGGTGAACGTCGCCGAGGTCCTCACCCGGGAGCTCGCCAAGCCGAGCTGGGAGCGGCACCCCGTGGCACTCGGCACCAACACCGATCCGTACCAGCGCGCCGAGGGCCGCTACCGGCTGATGCCGGGCATCATCGCAGCGCTCGCCGCCTCGGGAACCCCGATCTCGATCCTCACGAAGGGCTCGCTGCTGCGGCGAGACCTGCCGCTGCTCCGCGAGGCCGCCGAGCACGTCCCGGTCGACCTCGGAGTCTCGATCGCCGTCTACGACGAGGGCCTCCAGCGCTCCGTCGAGCCGGGTGCGCCGACCGCGGCGGCCAGGCTGGCGACGGTGACCGCGGCACGGGAGGCCGGCTTCGACTGCTCGGTGTTCCTGATGCCGATCCTGCCGTTCCTCACCGACACACGGGCGCACCTCGACGAGTCGCTCCGGGCCTGCCGCGAGGCGGGCGCCAGCACGATCATGTACTCGACCCTCTACCTCAAGCCCGGGGTGAAGGAGTGGTTCCTGCAGTGGCTCGGGCAGGAGCACCCCGAGCTGGTCGACAAGTACCGAGCGCTCTACCCGGGCCGCGACGCCTACGCGCCTCTCGAGTACCGGCGCTGGCTCTCCGCGCGCATCCGCCCGCTGATGCGCGCGCACGGGCTCGAGCGCGGCGAAGAGGACCCGGCCACCGGCTCCGTCAAGTCCTCCGCCCTGAATTCGCTCGGGACGCTGCGGACCCTCGGCGGCGAGCGGCGCTCCCTCCAGCACGACGGGCTGCTGGTCGGGGAGCTCGGGCCGGAGCGCGCTGCGATCCTGCCCGGCGTCGGGCAGCCGACGCTGTTCTGAGCCGGGGGCGGGCCCGGCCGCGGCTAGGATCGTCCGCATGGTCACCCGCTCCGGTGAGCCCTCGGGCTCCTCCGCCCGGAGCACCCGCGACGCGGCACCCCGTGCGGTCCGGCTCGGCCTGCTCGACCCGCGCGAGGACCTGCTCGCGGCGACGAGCGCGTGGATCCGCACCCACGCCCCGGACTTCGAGGTCGTCGTGGCCGCCTCCACCTGGCACGACCTGGTGACGAGCGATGTCTTCCCCACCCAGGTGGTCGTGATGGACGTCGAGCTGCGCGAGCCGATCTCGATCGAGGCGCGGATCCGGACCTGCCGGGCGGCCGGAGCCGCGGTCGTGGCGCTCTCCGCGAGCGAGGACGACGAGGTCCGCGAGCGCGCCCTGAAGGCCGGAGCGGTGCGGCACCTGGCGAAGTCGCGCCCGCTCGCCGAGGTGATGGAGCAGACCCGCGCCGCTCTCGAGATGCGCTCGGCCGACGTCTCGTCCGCGCAGTGGCGGCCCCTGCCGTCCGGAGTCGCGGCGCAGCAGCGCCCACGGCTCAGCGCCGGCGAGCTGGAGGCGCTGCGCCTCTACGCGTCCGGATCGAGCACCCCTGAGGTCGCCGCCAAGATGAACGTGCAGTTCGAGACCGCGAAGACCTACCTGCAGCGCGTGCGCCGCAAGTACGTCGCCGTCGGCAGGCCCGCGAGCCGCCGGGCCGATCTGATCCGCCGCGCCGGCGAGGACGGGTTCCTCCCGTGACCGGCCCCTGCTCACCCCGGGGGCCCCGCCTCCGGACCCGCCCCGAGGAGACCTGATGGCCAAGCTGTACTTCCGCTACGGAGCGATGAACAGCGGGAAGAGCACGTCGCTCCTGCAGGCCGCGCACAACTACGAGGAGCGCGGGCACCGGGTGCTGCTGGCCAAGCCGGCCGTCGACACGAAGGGCGAGGAGCTGATCGTGTCGCGGCTCGGCGTGACCCGTCCGGTGGACGTCCTGTTCGAGCCCGACGGGGACCCGGTGGCCGTCTTCACCGCGGCCCGGGCCCGCGTCCTGGCCGAGTCGAAGCGCGACGTGAGCGCTCTGCTCGTCGACGAGGCGCAGTTCCTGCCGGAGTCGCACGTCGACGATCTGCTCCGGATCGCCATCCTCGAGAACGTGCCCGTCCTGGCGTACGGCATCCGCACGGACTTCCGCACCGCCGCGTTCCCGGGCAGCAGGCGGCTCCTGGAGATCGCCCACAGCCTCGAGGAGCTGAAGACGATCTGCCGGTGCGGGCGCAAAGCGATCTTCAACGGGCGCGTCGTGGACCGCCGCTTCGTCTTCGACGGCGATCAGGTCGCGATCGACGGAACGGCGGTCACCTACGAGTCGCTGTGCGGCGCGTGCTACCTCCAGGAGAGCCGCGGCCGGCTCCGCGGCTGACCGGTCGAGCGTTCCTCACCGGTGCGACACCCCTCCGAAACGAGGAAGTGGGTAGCCTGACGACGTGACAACACCGGAAACGGAATTACGCCTTTCGAAGCAGCAGGAAAGGTCGGGGGAAACGATGACGGCGCAAGGGGCACCGCTGAGGCGTCGGCCGTCGTGGGAGCAGGACTACCGGCGACGGCTGCTCATCACGGACGTCGTCGCGATCGTCCTCTCCGTCTTCGGCACGCAGCTCTTCTGGTTCGACCTGAACCTGAACTCGGATCTGGGGTTCAAGAACCCCGCCGACATCGCGGTCAGCTACACCTGGGTGTCCGTCGCCCTGTCGGTCGGCTGGCTCCTCGCCCTCCAGGTCTTCGACACGCGCGACCGCCGGATCGTCGGCACCGGCTACGTCGAGTACCGCCGCGTCGTCGACGCCTCCATCTGGCTCTTCGGCATCGTCGCGATCATCGCCTACCTGCTCCAGATCCTGCTCGCGCGCGGCTACATCATCACGGCGTTCCCCGCCGGGATCGTGCTGATCTGCGTCGGCCGCCTGGTCTGGCGCTCCTGGCTCACCCGGCAGCGCCGGGCGGGCCGCTTCTCGAGCCAGGTCGTGCTCCTCGGCTCCCGCGCGAGCGTCCTGCACACCGCGCGCGAGCTGCGTCGCGGCACCGAGGCCGGCTACAAGCTCGTCGGCGCCGTCTCGACCTCGGTCGGCGGTGCGGACGCGCTGCGGAGCGAGCAGGAGCTCTCGGGCCTCGCGGTCCACGGGTTCACCGGGATCGACGGCGTCCGCGCCGTGATGGACGCCACCGGTGCCGACACGGTGGTCGTCACGAGCTCCGACGAGCTGGCGCCGCAGCGGATCCGCGAGCTGAGCTGGACGCTCGAGCCCGGGCGCGAGCACCTCGTCGTGGCGCCGAGCCTCACCGACATCGGCGGTCCGCGCATCCACACCCGCCCCGTCGCGGGCCTTCCGCTGATCCACGTCGAGACCCCGCGCTTCGACGGCCGCCAGCGGTTCGCCAAGCGGCTCTTCGACATCCTCGCGTCGACCATGCTGATCATCCTCAGCGCGCCGGTGCTCGTCGTCGTCGCCGTGCTGGTCAAGGTCACCAGCCCCGGGCCCGTGCTCTTCCGGCAGGAGCGCATCGGCCTGAACGGCGCGACCTTCGAGATGCTGAAGTTCCGCTCGATGGTCGTCGACGCGGAGGCGCGACTGGCGGCTCTCGCGTCGCAGCAGCGTGCGGAGGGGAACTCGATCCTCTTCAAGATGGCGAAGGACCCGCGCGTCACCCGGGTGGGCGCGATCCTCCGGCGCTTCAGCCTCGATGAGCTGCCCCAGTTCCTGAACGTCTTCCGCGGCGACATGTCCCTGATCGGCCCCCGCCCGCCGCTGGCCCGCGAGGTCGAGCAGTACGAGGAGCACGTGCACCGCCGCTTCCTGATGAAGCCGGGCATCACCGGGCTCTGGCAGGTCAGCGGACGCTCGAACCTCTCGTGGGAGGACACCGTCCGCCTCGACCTGTACTACGTCGAGAACTGGTCGATGACCGGCGACATCGTCATCCTCTTCAAGACCGCGCGCGCCGTCCTCGCCCGCGACGGGGCGTACTGATCGCCGGGGGGAGGGGCGCCGAGCCCCGCACCCTGTCCGTCTCGGTCCTCGAGACCCCGTTCCGCGTGGTCTTCGGACGCGGCGTCGGCGACGAGGACGCGGCGCGGATCGCCGACAGCTGGGCCGCCTGCGCGTCCGAGCCCGACGCGGGAGCACGCGACGTCCTCGCCGAGGTGGGGCACGATCCCTCCGTCCCGGTCGACGGCTCGCCCCGGGTCTCGAGCGCCACGCTGGCGCAGCTCGAGGAGTCCCTGACCTCGACCCTGACCCTCGAGGCGATCGGCGCCCGGCGCGCCGACCTGCTGATGCTCCACGCCTGCGGGATCTCCGACGAGTCCGGCCGCGTGCTGGCCTTCGTCGCCGCCTCCGGGACCGGCAAGACCACCATCGCCCGGACGCTCGGGTCCCGCTTCGGCTACGTCACCGACGAGACGGTCGGCGTGACCCCGGAGGGGCGCGTCCTGCCCTATCCCAAGCCGCTGTCGGTGAAGCCGCTGACCGGATCGGCGCCGAAGGCGCAGCTGGCCCCCGGGTCGCTCGCCCTCCGACCGCTCCCGGAGGCGCCCCTGCGTCTGGCGGGCGTCCTCCTGCTCGAGCGCCGCGACGGCGTCGGGACGCCCTTCCTCGAGCACGTCGACCCGGTCGACGCGATCGAGGATCTGGTGCCGCAGACCTCGTACCTCTCGGCCCGCCCGCGGCCGATCGCCGATCTCGTCCGCACCCTCTCGGCGCTGGGCGGCGTCCGGCGACTGGTCTACTCCGAGGCCGCGAGCGTGGTGCACCTGGTCGAGGAGGTCTTCGCGTCCCTCGGCGCAGAGGCCCCGTCCGCCTGGTCCGAGGTGGTCTCCGTGCAGCTCGACGCTGTGGGCGAGGCCCTGCCCGGCACCGTCCTGCGCACCCCTGCGGACGACGCGGTGGAGCTCGCCGACGGCCAGCTGCTCGTGTTCTGCGGCGGCACCCTCGTGCGCCTGTCCGGGATCGGCCCGACGATCTGGCGGCACGCCGGCCAGGGCCCCGATCTGCCCGGTCTCGTCGCCGCGGTGCTCGAGGATGCGGGCCCGCCGCCCGCCGGCGTCGATGCGGCGGCGGTCGTCGAGTCCGCCCTGGTCGAGCTCGAGGGCCTCGGAGTGATCACGAGAGGGACTCCGCCGGAGCCCACCCCCGACGGGTGGCACGGTTGACGCGCCTGGCGCCGAGGGCGCGGAAGCGCTGTGTCAGAATTCGGAAGAACCCGTCTCCGGCGCCCGCCGCGTGATCCGTACCAGCGAAGGAAATCTGACTCTGTGGAACTTCGAGACGTCCTCCGGCTGCTGCGCGACCACTGGATCCCGATCGTCGCGGCGATCCTCCTCGGCACTCTCGTCGCCTTCGGCTGGTCGCTGACGCAGAAGCCGCGGTACGTCGCCGACTCGCAGGGCCTCGTCTCCGTCGCCACCACCGGTGCCGACGACAGCCAGGCGATCTACACGCAGCAGATCGCGCAGTCCGTCGCCAAGTCGAGCCTCGCCACCTACGTCCCGATCGCCACCTCGCGCGACGTGGCGCAGATCGCGATCGACAGCCTCGGCCTCGACGTCTCGCCCGCCACGCTGATCTCGGCGATCGCGGTGCAGGCCGACACGGTCGCCCCGGTGATGAAGGTCAGCGCCACCGCCTCCACCCCCGAGGGCGCGCAGAAGCTCGCCGATGCCTGGGTCGCGGCCATCGCCACCAAGGTGCAGCAGGTCAACCAGGAGACGGGCGTCGGCGACACGGTCTCCCTCACCGTCCTGCAGACCGCGGCGCTCCCGTCCTCGCCGGCGTTCCCGAACCTGCGCCTCGTCCTCGCGGTCGGCGCGCTCGCGGGCCTCGTCCTCGGCCTCGTCTACGCGTTCGTCCGCAACACGCTGGACCGGCGCATCCGCACCGCCGAGATGGTCGAGCGCCTGTTCGACCTCCCCGTGGTCGGCACCCTCCCCGTCGACAAGCGCCTCAGCGAGACCAACCGCATCGTCCCCGAAGCCGACACGACCGACTACATCAAGGCCGACGGCAAGCACGCACTCGCCGAGGCGCTGCGCGAGCTCCGCACGAACCTGCAGTTCATGAACATCGACAGCCCGCCGCGCATCATCGTCGTGACGAGCCCGCTGCCCTCGGACGGCAAGTCGACGGTGACCGCGAACCTCGCGGTGACGCTCGCCGCCTCCGGTCAGCGCACCGTCGTCGTCGACGGCGACCTCCGCAAGCCCACCGTCGCCAAGTCGTTCGGCCTCGTGCCCGGCGTCGGCCTGACCGACCTGCTGATCGGCAAGGCGGAGCTGCAGGACGTCCTGCAGCCGTGGGGCCCGTCCGGCAACCTCTGGGTGCTCGGGGCCGGGTCGATCCCGCCGAACCCGTCCGAGCTGCTCGGCTCCAACGGCATGGACATCCTCCTGCACGAGATCGCTCGCGAGGCCATCGTGATCGTCGATGCGCCGCCGCTCCTGCCCGTCACGGACGGCGCCATCCTCACCGCCCGCACCGACGGCGCGCTCGTGGTCATCTCCGCGGGCAGGACGACGACCGACGAGCTGGGCAAGGCGATCCAGAACCTCGAGCGGGTCAGCGGCCACACCCTCGGCGTGATCCTCAACCGCGTGCCCGCGCGCGGCCAGGTCGGCCGGGGCTACGGGTACTACTACACGAGCTACTACGGCTCCGAGCGATCGGGCGCCCGCCCGGACACGGCCGTCGAGCCCGAGCCCGCGTCGACCTCGGCCTGAGCGCCCCGCGATGATCTTCCCGGGAGACGACTCCGCCCGCCCCGCCCGCCGGAGCTGGCGACCGGACGAACCGGTCGCCGCCTCCGCCGCCCCCGTCTTCACCGTGCTCTCGGTCTGCACCGGCAACATCTGCCGGTCGCCGATGGCGGAGCAGCTGCTGCGCGCCGCACTCGCCGACGCGACATCACCCGCGGGAGGTCCGCTCTTCGCGTTCACGAGCGCCGGAGTGAGGACGCGCGACGGACTGCCGATGGACCCGGTCTCGGCCCGCTTCTCGGCTCAGCACGGGGGAGACCCGGCCGCGCACACGAGCGCGGTGCTCGGCGACGCGATCGTCGGCGACGCCGACCTCCTGCTCACGATGACGCGCGACCACCTGGTCGACGCCTCCCGGCGCTTCCCGTCGCTCCTCCTCCGAGGCTTCACGCTGCTCGAGTTCGCCCGCGTGCTGCCGTTCGTGCTGCGGGAGGTGCCGCTGCCGACGGTCGAGGACCCCGCCGCGCGGCTCCGCGCCGTCGTGCGGCTCGCCGCCGCCCACCGCGGGCGCGCCCCGCGGGGCGAGGGCGGCGACGACATCGAGGACCCGATCGGCCGCAGCGAGGCCGTGCACGAGCGCGTGGCGGCGCAGATCGCGGCGGCTGTCGCCGACGTCTCCCGTGATCTGAGAGCATTGGCGCGGCGGTAGTCGCGCGTCCGCGGGCGCGCTGACGCCTCGCCGCATCGCATCGCTCCTCCTCACCGTCGCGACCGCGACACGAACCCGCCACGATTCGGAGAACCCCTGTGAAGCTTTCTGTCATCGGCTGCGGCTACCTCGGTGCCGTCCACGCTGCCGCCATGGCCGAGCTCGGCCACGACGTCATCGGCATCGACGTCGACCAGAAGAAGATCGACGCCCTGGCCGCCGGCACCGCGCCGTTCTTCGAGCCCGGCCTCCCGGAGCTGCTGTCCTCCGGCGTCGCCTCCGGGCGCCTGCGCTTCTCGACCGACATGGCCGACGCCGCCGGTGCGGCCGTGCACTTCGTCGCCGTCGGCACCCCGCAGAAGCCGGGCGAGAACGCCGCGGACATGACCTACGTCGACTCGGCGATCGACGGTCTCCTGCCCTACCTCGAGGCGGACTCCCTCGTCGTCGGCAAGTCGACCGTCCCCGTCGGCACCGCCGCCCGCCTGGCCGACCGCATCGCCTCCTCCGGTGCGACCCTCGCCTGGAACCCCGAGTTCCTCCGCGAGGGCTTCGCCGTCAAGGACACGATCAGCCCCGACCGCCTCGTCTACGGCGTGCCCGCGGGCGAGGCCGGAGCAGCGGCGAAGGCGACCCTCGACGAGGTCTACGCGACGGCGCTCGCGGCCGAGACCCCGCTCGTGGTCACCGACTACGCCACCGCCGAGCTGGTGAAGGTCTCGGCCAACGCCTTCCTCGCGACCAAGATCTCGTTCATCAACGCGATCGCCGAGATCGCGGAGGTGACCGGCGCGGACGTCACACAGCTCGCCGACGCCATCGGCTACGACGTGCGGATCGGCCGCCGCTTCCTGAACGCGGGCATCGGCTTCGGAGGCGGCTGCCTCCCGAAGGACATCCGCGCCTTCTCGGCCCGCGCCGACGAGCTCGGCGTCGGCGAGTCCGTCGCCTTCCTCAAGGAGGTCGACGCGATCAACCTGCGTCGCCGCCAGCGCGTCGTCGACCTCGTCACCGAGGGCCTCGGCGGCTCCGTCGAGGGCCGCCGCATCGCGGTGCTCGGTCTGGCGTTCAAGCCGGAGTCGGACGACATCCGCGACTCGCCGTCGCTCGACGTCGCCGCGCGCCTGCACGACCTCGGTGCGACCGTGGTCGCGACCGACCCCGAGGCGATCGAGAACTCGCGCCGCCGCTACCCCGAGATCACCTACACGACCGACGTCGACGAGGCGCTGGCCGGTGCCGACGCCGTGGTCGTCGTGACGGAGTGGAAGCAGTTCCGCGCCCTCGACCCCGCGGCCACGGCGGCGAGAGTGGCCAACACCTTCCTCGTCGACGGTCGCAACTGCCTCGACCCCGCCGCCTGGCGTGCGGCCGGCTGGGAGTACCGCGGCCTCGGCCGCTGACGCGGCAGAGCCGTCGTCTCAGCGGACGCGGCTCGGCTGATCCGCCACGACGCCGGAGGTGCCGCGGAGCGGGATGTGCGCGAAGGCGTCGTCCCACTCCGCCGCCCTCCGGCGTCGTCGTGCGCGGACGACCATCCGGAGCAGGACGCCGGCGACCGCGCCGAGAAGCGCGCCGGAGGTGTTCATCACGACGTCGTCGACGGTGGCGAAGCGCGCCGAGAGGAAGAGCAGCTGGCCCGCCTCGATGAGCGAGCTCACGACGGCGCCGACGGCGACGGCGACCCACGCCCTCCGGAGCCGCAGGTTGAGGGCCAGGAGCAGCCCCAGGGGCACGAACAGGGCGATGTTGGCAGTCGACTCGATGAACGCGTAGTCGACCATCGGGAGGCCGTGCCGGGCGAACCAGGAGGTCACCCGGCCGAGATCTCCCCGCACTCCCGCATCGACGGGCGTCGGCCAGAAGGCGATCGCTGCGAGCGCGACCACGTAGGGCACGCCGATGGCGAGGGTGAGGCGGGTGAGCGACCGGGTCACGGTGCTCCTCTCGTCGGTCGTCGGGCGGGGGCGGCGACGACGGCGGAAGAACAGTCTCGCTCCCGGCTGCTGGGATCGGGCCGGGAGGCGCGGGGGAGTGGGCTGGAGGCACGCCCGTGCGCAGGACGCTCGGGACGCCGACAGGGGTGCTCGAGCCGGAGAGCGCGGGGCGGTGATCGCGCCGGCTCCGTCGTCGACCGGGCTCCGGCCCGGGCGAGCATCCGCCTGCGGGCGAGCCCCGCCACAGCAGAATCCCGAGAACGCCCCGGGAACGACGAAGCCCGGCCGGATCATCGATCCTGGCCGGGCTTCTCACCGGTCGGGGTAGCGGGATTCGAACCCACGACCTCCTCGTCCCGAACGAGGCGCGCTACCAAGCTGCGCCACACCCCGGTGTGCTCATCACGGAGAACCGCTCACGAGCCTCGACAATAGTAGCCGATTTCCGGACCGCCGTCGGACACCCCTCGTCAGGCCGCCGGAGTGAGCGTGACGAGGGTCACCTCGGGCCGGCAGGCGAAGCGCACCGGTGCGTAGATCGAGGTGCCGACTCCGGCGGACACGTTGAGGAACGAGCTGCGCAGTCCGTTGTCCCACGTCGTCGAGCCGGCGACCTTGTCGCGCGGGATGTCGCAGTTGGTGACGAGGGCGCCGAAGCCCGGGACGCAGACCTGCCCGCCGTGCGTGTGCCCAGCGAGGATCACCTCGGCGCCGCGGGCGACGAAGTCGTCGAGGATGCGCTGGTAGGGCGCGTGCGCCACGCCGATGCTGACCCCGGCCGGTCCGTCCTCCGCGCCGCGCAGCTCGTCCACGGCTCCGGCGACGAGGTCGATGCGGTCGAGGCCGATGTGCGGGTCGTCGACGCCGAAGAACTCGATGCGCGTCCCCTTCACCGTGATGCTCTCGGCGCGGTTGTTGAGGTCCACCCAGCCGAGCCCGTCCGAGAAGAAGCCGGTCAGCCCGTCGGTGTCGAGATCGGCCTCGTGCTGCTTGGGGTTCTTGGAGGGGCCGACGAAGTAGCGGAGCGGGTTCTTGATCCGAGGGCCGAAGTAGTCGTTGGATCCGTTGACGAAGGCGCCGGGGATCCCGGCGAAGGGCTCCAGAGCCCGGCGGATGCCGAGCACGCCGTCGCGGTGGCCGAGGTTGTCGCCGGTGTCGACCACGACGTCGGGCGCCAGGGCGAGGAGCGAGCGGATCCACTCCTGCTTCTTGCTCTGCCACGGGGCCATGTGCAGGTCAGACACGTGCAGGACGCGGATCGACTCGGAACCGGCGGGCAGCACCGGGAACGACGTGCGCCGGACGGTGAACAGCGTCCGCTCGACGCCGATGCCCCAGGCCGCGGCGACGGCTCCGGCCGCGGCGACGGTCGCGAGGGCGGTGGTGAGGGGGCGACGGGTGCGTCCGGTCATGGGTCCTTCTCTCGCACGTCGGCCGCGAGCGCGGCCGCGTTCATTCTGCCGGACGCTCCCTCGGGAGCAGCCGGGGGTGCGGGGGCTCAGCCCGCGCGGGGCGGGGCGCCCGGTCCGGCGCTGATCTGCAGGGTGATCTCCGCGCCCCGGGAGACGCGCGACCCGGCGGGCGGGTTCGTCTGCGCGACCGTCCCTGCCGGGCGGTCGGAGGGGACCGGAGAAGTGTCGACGCGGACCGTGAAGCCGACGGAGCGCAGGCGTGAGGCCGCCGCAGAGGGGCTCTGGCCGGTGACCTGGGGCACGGCCTCCTGCGGAGCGTCGACGAGCGAGCGGACCGGAGCCGGGAACGCCGTCCCGCCGTACTTGGCGTCGGCGATGCGCATGATGCGCGGCCAGATCTGGTGGCGCACCTGACCGGCGTTCACCCGGTTGAGACTGAATCCGCGCATGGAGGTGAAGCCGGTCACGTTGCCGACCCAGGTGGCGGTGGCGACCTCGGTGCTCGCGCCGACCATCCACGTGTGCAGCGCGTCGTCCGTGGTGCCGGTCTTGCCGATGTGCGGCACCCCGGTGCGGGGGTTGGATGGGGCGCCGGTGCCGCCCGTCACCACCTGCTGCAGGGCGTAGCCGGCGGTCGCGGCCACCTCCTCGGACATCCCCTGGCTGCACTCGGAGGCGGGCGGCGCGACGTCGGCGCCCGTGCGGTCGACGATGCGGTCGATCGCGATGGGCGTGCAGACGGTGCCCTTGTTCGCGAAGCCGGCGAAGGCCGTGGCCATCGTGAGCGGAGCGATCTCGTTGGTGCCGAGGATGGTCGGCGCGAGCTTCTGCAGCTCGGTCCCGTCGGCACGGTGCACGCCCATCGCCAGCGCCGTGTTGCGGATGCCGCAGAGGTCCAGCTGCTGGGCCATGGCGGCGAACGAGGTGTTGATCGAGCCGGTCGTGGCCTGCAGGGCCGTGGTCACTCCTCCGTTGCCGCCCTCGTCGTTCCCGGGGTCCCAGGACTCGCCGTAGTAGACGCCGTCAGGCTCGCAGCTGTCACGGAAGGTCGTGTAGGCGCGGCGGGTGCCGTCGACGCTCTCGCCGAGCGAGTGCCCCTCCTGCAGCCACTCCGCGAGGGTGAACACCTTGTAGGTCGAGCCGACCTGGAATCCCGAGGAGCCGCCGTACCCGAAGTCGGTGTTGTAGTTGACGCTCGTGTAGTTGGGGCCCGTCAGGTCCGGATCGTTGGAGTAGTCCTTGTTCTGGGTCATCGCGAGGATGCGGCCGGTGCCGACCTCGACCGAGACGCTCGCGCTGCCGATGTTCACGTTCGCCATCGACTTGGGCACCCAGTCGTCGGTGGCCGAGACGGCGGCCTGCTGCAGGTCGGAGTCGAGGGTCGTGTAGATCCGGTAGCCGCCGCGCTTGAAGGTGGCGTCGCGCTCGTCCTGACTCGCACCGAACGCGTCGTCGTTCTTGATGACCCAGGTGACGTAGTCGCAGAAGAAGGCCGCGACTCCGGCCGTCTGGCAGCCGGTGCTCGGCTCGGTGATGTTCGGCGTCACGGGCTCGGCGACGGCCGCCTGCGCCTGCTCGGACGTCACCTTCGACTCGAGGTCCATGCGGGTGACGATGTAGTCGCGCCGGTCCCGGGTCTGCGGGTAGCCCTCCGCGGCGGGGTTCGCCGGGTCGCCGGGCCGGTCGAAGCGGAACTTCTCGGGGTTGTTCACGATCGCGACGAGCGCGGCGGACTGCGCGAGCGAGAGGTCCTTCGCGCTCACTCCGAAGTAGTAGCGGGCGGCCGCCTCGACGCCGTAGACGGTGCCGCCGAACAGGGCGATGTTGAGGTAGCCCAGCAGGATGTCGTTCTTCGGGTACTCCTTCTCGAGCCCGATGGCGAGCCGCATCTCGGCGACCTTGCGCTCCGGAGTGGTCTCCGTGGCCTCGCGGTAGGCCGCGTCGCGCTCGATCGGATCGCTGAGCGCCTCCGCCTTCTGCACGAGCACGTTCTTGACGTACTGCTGCGTGATGGAGGAGCCGCCCTGGACGTCCCCGCCCATGGCCGTCGTCGCGGCCGCGCGGACGGTGCCGAGCAGATCGATGCCGCCGTGCTCGTAGAAGCGGGGGTCCTCGGAGGCGACCACGGCGTCCTTCACGAACGGCGAGATCTCGTCCCAGCCCACCTCGACGCGGTTCTGGGCGTAGAAGGAGGCGAGCAGCACGTCGCCGCCGGAGGAGTCCTTCGCGTACACGTCGCTCTTCTCGGCGAGCGTGCCGATCTCGAGGTACTCGGGGAGGTTGTCGAACATCTCCACCGTGTTGCCGGCGGCCATGCCGCTCAGCGCGATCGCCGGCGTCACCGAGGCGGCCACCAGGACTCCCGCGACGACGCTCATGGCGACGATGCCGATCAGACCGCCGACGGCGCCCCCGATGGTCTTCACGACTCTGGTCCCGCCCTGCCCCGACATAGAATCAGCGTAGTCGCCGCGCTCGGACGAGCCGCGGCGCTCATCCCGCCGACGCGCGGCGCTCAGCAGTCGTCCCGCACCGGCCGCACCCGAGGAGAGCCATGTCCGTCCCGCGCTGGGAGTACATCACCACCCCGCTGATGATCCACAACACCACGGCGATCCTGAACACCTGGGGATCCGAGGGCTGGGAGCTGGTCCAGATCGTGACCGGTCCCGAGGGCGGCCTCGTCGCGTACCTCAAGCGCCCCGTCGCCGAGGCCGGCGCGTGATCGCCGAGCGCCTCGCGGAGCTCGGCGTCGAGCTGCCCGCCGTGGCGGTCCCCGCCGGCGCCTACGTCCCCGCCGTCGTGCACGGCGGCCTCGTCTACACGGCGGGGCAGATCCCCTTCGTCGACGGCGCTCTGCCGCTGGTCGGCAAGGTCGGCGACGAGGTGTCGCCCGAGCAGGCGAAGGAGCTGGCCCGCACCTGCGCCCTCAACGCGCTCGCGGCCGTCGCCGACGCGATCGGATCGCTCGACCGGGTGACGCGGATCGTGAAGCTCACCGGCTTCGTCGCGTCCGCCTCCGGCTTCACCGGGCAGCCCGGCGTGATCAACGGCGCCTCGGAGCTGCTCGGCGACGTGTTCGGCGAGCCCGGCCGTCACGCGCGCTCGGCCGTCGGGGTGGCGGAGCTGCCCCTCGGCGCTCCCGTCGAGGTCGAGCTGATCGTCGCCTTCGACTGACGCACCGCCCCCTCCGGCCCACGCGGCGGGAGGGGGCGGCGCCCGATCAGTCCGCGGCGATCGCGGAGGAGATCACCGCCATCACCTGCGTGTCCGCGAGCGTCGTCGTGTCGCCCACGGCACGTCCCTCCGCCACGTCGCGCAGCAGCCGGCGCATGATCTTCCCCGAGCGGGTCTTGGGCAGCTCCTGCACCACGAAGATCCGCTTCGGGCGGGCGATCGCGCCGATGTGCTCGGCGACGTGCGCCTTCAGGGTGGCCTCGAGCTCGTCGTGCCCGTGGGCCAGCGCCTCGGCCTGACTCGCCTTCGCGATCACGAACGCGACCACGGCCTGGCCGGTGGTCTCGTCCGCGGCTCCCACGACGGCCGCCTCGGCGACGACCGGGTGCGAGACGAGGGCCGACTCGATCTCGGCGGTCGAGAGGCGGTGGCCGGAGACGTTCATCACGTCGTCCACGCGCCCCAGGAGCCAGAGGTCGCCGTCCTGATCACGACGCGCCCCGTCGCCCGCGAAGTAGCGGTCGCCGAACTTCGACCAGTAGGTCTCGACGTACCGCTCCGGGTCGCCCCAGATGCCGCGCAGCATCGCCGGCCAGGGCTCGGTGATCACGAGCAGTCCGCCCTCGTCGGCGCCGACCGGCGTCCCGGAGTCGTCGACCACGTCGATCGAGATCCCCGGCAGAGCGACCTGCGCCGACCCGGGCTTGAGAGTCGTCACCCCGGGCAGGGGGGACACCATCATCGCGCCGGTCTCGGTCTGCCACCAGGTGTCGACGATGGGGGTGCGGCCGCCGCCGATGACGTCGCGGTACCAGACCCACGCCTCCGGGTTGATCGGCTCGCCGACCGATCCGAGCAGGCGCAGGCTCGAGAGGTCGAAGCGCTGCGGGATCTGACGGCCGAGCTTCATGAAGGAGCGGATCGCCGTGGGCGCCGCGTAGAGGATCGTCACGCCGTGCTTCTCGACGATCTCCCACCAGCGGCCGGGATGCGGGCTGTCGGGAGTGCCCTCGTACATCACCTGGGTGGCGCCGTTGGCGAGCGGGCCGTAGACGACGTAGCTGTGTCCGGTGATCCAGCCCACGTCCGCGGTCGACCAGTAGACGTCCGACTCGGGGTGCAGGTCGAAGACCGCGCGGTGCGTGAAGGCGACCTGGGTGAGGTACCCGCCGCTGGTGTGCAGGATGCCCTTGGGCTTCCCGGTCGTGCCGCTCGTGTAGAGGATGAAGAGGGGCTGCTCGGCGGGGAACGGCTTGGCGACGTGGTCGGCGTCGACCGCCACGATCTCCTCGTGCCACCAGAGGTCGCGCCCCTCGTGCCAGGCGACCTCGTTGCCTCCGCGGCGCACGACCAGGACGTGCTGGACGCTGGACTCGCCGCCGAGGGCGAGCGCGGCGTCGACCGCCGGCTTCAGGGGCGAGACGGCGCCCTTGCGCCAGCCGCCGTCGGCGGTGATGACGAGTGTCGCCTCCGCGTCGTCGATCCGCGCGCGGAGGCTCTCGGCGCTGAAGCCGCCGAAGACGACGGAGTGGACCGCCCCCAGCCGGGCGACGGCGAGCATCGCGATGACCGCCTCCGGGATCATGGGCAGGTAGATCGCCACGCGGTCGCCGGCGCGGACGCCGAGGCTCGTGAGCAGGTTCGCGGCGCGCTTCACCTCGGCGGTGAGCTCGGCGTAGGTGATCGAGCGGGAGTCGCCGGGCTCGCCCTCCCAGTGCAGGGCGACGCGGTCGCCGTGGCCGGCCAGGACGTGGCGGTCGAGGCAGTTGTAGGCCACGTTCAGCTCGCCGTCGTCGAACCACTTCGCGAACGGGGGCTCGCTCCAGTCGAGGGTGCGCGTGAACGGCCGGTGCCAGTGCAGGAGCTCGCGGCTCCGGTCGGCCCAGAAGGCGAGGCGGTCGGCCGTGGCCTCGTCGTAGAGCGCGGCGGTCGCGACCGCTCCGGCGGCGAGATCGGCCGGCGGCGGGAACCGGCGGGTCTCGTGGAGGAGGTTGTCGATGGCGTTCCGGTCGGCGGCCGGGGCGTCGGGGGGAGTGGACATCTGCGATTCGCTCCTTCGCGAGTGAGACGTTCGCCGGCCCGCGCGGTCGGCGTCGCACCACCGTAGCGCCCGCCTCCAGCGCGGATCGCCGAGCGCCGCAAGCTGGGTGCGGGGCGGGTGTCGGATAAGAGTCCGCAGAGAACAGGATCCGGGCTTGGCGAATCGCGATCCGTCCCCTACAGTTGCATACGGCCGAATGAACTTCGGCCCAGCGGCGCAAGTGATTCCCCCCAATCCAGCGCCGCCGAGGCGGCACCTGTTCCCCCCAATGGGTGCCGCCCCCTTCTTCCCGCCGGATCCGGCGGAGGGACGCCCCCGCTCGAGCCCGCTCGCGGGGGCGTTTCCGCGATGCCGGGACGTCTCCTCGTCGACTGGGCTTCTCTGCGCCGTGGGGACCCTCCTCGGAGGGGCTCCCTGCCGAGAGCCCCGGGCCGCCCCTGCGCGCGCGTCCGGCCCGGGTCGTTCCTCCACAGGCGCCGACGCGGGCGTCTCTCCTCCGATCGGGCAGGGAGCGCCCCGGCGCGCGGAACGGGCTCCTAGCGTGCCGGGATGACCCGCGACTTCGTCCCCCTCGTCCCCGCCGAGCACCGCCGCGACCCGCTGCCGGTGCGGCCCGCCGCCGCCGGTCTCGGGCTGCTCGCGCCGCACGCCGCGGATCCCGCGGTGACCGACCTCTTCGTGAACGGCGGCGCGGGCCTCTGGATCGACCGGGGCGGTGGTGCGGAGCGCGTTCCGGAGTGGACGCTCGACGCCGCCGGAGCACGGCGGCTGGCCGTCGCGCTGGTCGCGGCCGGTGGGCGGCACGTCGACGAGGCGAGCCCGTGCGTGGACGTCAGGCTCCGCCACGGGGTCCGCGTGCACGTCGTGCTGCCGCCGGTGGCGACAGGGGGAGCGCTCGTGTCGGTGCGGGTGCCGCGGTCGGACTCCTGGACGCTCGGGGAGCTGCAGGCGGCCGGGATGCTGGACGACGACGGAGTGCGGCTTCTACGCCGGGCGGTCCGCGAGCGGTGGAACCTGCTGATCACGGGAGCCGGTGGATCAGGCAAGACCACCCTGCTCGGCGCCCTGCTCGGGTGCGCGGCGCCGACCGAGCGGATCGTCGCCATCGAGGACGTCGGCGAGCTCCGGCCGGCGCACCCGCACGTCGTCTCGCTCGAGGCGCGGCAGCCCAACCTCGAGGGCGCCGGTGCCGTGGGCCTGGACCGGCTCGTGCGGGAGGCGCTGCGGATGCGTCCGGACCGCCTGGTCCTCGGCGAGTGCCGCGGCGTCGAGCTGCGCGAGCTGCTGTCCGCGCTGAACACCGGGCACGACGGTGGTGCGGGGACCCTCCACGCGAACTCCCTCGAGGACGTGCCCGCGCGTCTCGAGGCGCTCGGGGTCCTCGCGGGACTCGAGTCCGAGGCGATCGCCCGCCAGACGGTCAGCGCGATCGACCTGGTGCTCCACCTCGAGCGCCGCGACGGGCGGCGGCGGCTGGCGGCATTCGGGACGTTCGCGCTCGACGCGGCCGGCCGCCTGAGGGTCGAGGACGGGTCGCTCCCGAGCGCCTCGAGGTCGAGCGCGTGACGGGCCGCGACGGGCTGGACGAGGTCGCGGCCGTCGTGCACCGACTGGCCGTCCTCCTCGCGGCGGGAGTGGCTCCCGCGTCGGCCCTCGGGCATCTCGCGGGGACGGAGGGGGCGGACAGCGGGGACGCGCGGCGGCGGCGACTGCTCCGGGCGGTGTCGGAGGAGGCCGGCCGCGGGGGCGACGTGACGGAGGCGCTGCTGCGCGGGACGCCGGTTTCGCGGCGGAGCGGCTCGGAGCGGAAGCGGCCGCGACGGCGAGCGCCCGACACCGGTGAGGTGACCGCGTGGGCGGCGCTGGCCGCCGCGTGGCGGGTGGCCGCCGACTCCGGCGCGCCGGTCGCCGCCGCTCTCGGCGAGCTGGCGGAGTCCCTGCGCGAGCTGGCGCGCGCCCGCCGGGACATCGAGGTGGCTCTGGCCGGTCCCTCCGCCACCGGGAGGGTCGTGAGCGCGCTGCCGCTGGCGGCGCTGGGTCTGGGGGCACTGCTGGGCTTCGACGTGGTCGGCGTGCTCCTCGGGACGGTGCCCGGTGCGGTCTGCCTGGTCGGGGGAGCCGGGTTGATGGCGGCCGCGCACGCGTGGACGCGGCGCCTCGTCCGAAGCGCGGCCCCGGCCGATCCGGCGCCCGGGCTCGCGCTCGACCTCCTCTCGGTGGCGCTGGCCGGTGGCGGCTCGATCGAGTCGTCGCGCGCCCGGGTCGTGGCGGCGCTCGCCGAGTGCGGGCTCGACTCGGGCGAGCGCGTGCTCTCCGACGCGGACCCGGTGCTCGCCCTCTCCGCGGCGGCGGGCGTGCCGGCCGGACGCCTGCTCCGGAGCGAGGCGGCTCTGGTCCGGGCACGGGCGTCCACCGGGGCGCGGGAGCGAGCCGCTCGGCTCGGCGTGACCCTGATGCTGCCGCTCGGGATCTGCGTGCTGCCGGCGTTCCTGCTGCTCGGAGTGGCTCCGATGGTCGTCTCGGTGCTGCTCTCGACGTTCTCGGTGGCGGCGTGACGCGGTCGACCGCTCCTCCACAGGGGCGGGATCGGGAGGCGTTTCCACGGATCGGCCGGAGGGTCGATCGGTGGGATCGGGAGTCAGCGATCCTCGGAGGAGGGGCACGGAGCGGGGCGGAACGGAGCAGGACACATGAGCAGTGACACGGCGATCAGCGGCGGGGGAGTCTCCCGGAGTCGAGGACTCGGTAGGAGCAGGAATGCGGGAAGTGGTGTGCCCGGAACGAGCCGGGGCTCGAGGAGCGGCGGAGGTGCGGCGTCCGGCGGAGGAACGGGCATCGACGTCTCCGCGGGGCGCGTCGAGTGGCGCCGACCCGGGTGGGGAGGTCTCGGCGCTCTGGGCGACGAGGAGGGGTCGGCGACGGCGGAGTACGCGATCGCGACGATGGCCGCGGTCGGTTTCGCCGGGCTGCTGGTGGTCATCCTCAAGGGCGACGAGGTGCGGAGCATCCTGACCGACCTGGTGACCCGCGCGCTCACCGCGGCGGGATGAGAGGCCTTCCGCTGCTGCGCGGGCGGCTCGTCCAGGAGGAGGGCTCGGCCACTGCCGAGCTCGCGCTCGTGCTCCCGGCGGTGGTCGCGGTGCTGGCGCTGTGCCTGGGGTCGGTGGCGGCCTCGGCGCAGTACGTCCGGCTCGTCGACGCGGCCGCCGACGCGGCCCGGTCCGCGGCCCGGGGCGACGACCCCCGCGCGCCGCTCGCCCGGGTGACGGGGGCGTCGCTCACGGCGGGGGAGCAGGACGGACTGGTCTGCGTCGACGTCGCGGCCCGGCTGCGCCCGCTCCCGGCGGTCTCGCTCCCGGTCTCGGTCCGGTCCTGCGCGCTGGGCGGGGGCGGATGATCCGCCGGCTCCCCGGGGCTGTCCGCGACCGGGAGGAGGGCTCGGCCGCGGTCGTGGCGATCGGAGTCGTCGCGGGCACGATCCTGGTGACGGCCGCCGTGCTCGCCGGCTGCGCAGGAGTCGTCGGGCACCAGCGAGCGGTCGCCGCCGCGGACGCCTCGTCCCTGGCGGCGGCCGACGTCGCCTCCGGCCTGCTGGCCGGGGATCCGTGCGGACGTGCCGCCGCCGTGGCCCGCGCGAACGGCGCCGAGCTCGTCCTCTGCGACGTCGACGGCGGCGTCGCGAGAACGGAGGCGGCCGTCGCCGCGGGTCCGCTCTCCCTCACGGCGCGGTCGAGGGCCGGCCCGCCGCCCTGAGGGCGGGGGCAGCAGCGGGCGTCGTCCGGACCGAGGTCCGGACGACGCCGCGGGAGCGCGTCAGTCGGAGGAGAGTCGCTGGTACCGGTACGCGGCGGCGGTCGGCAGGGCGCCCGCGCCCTCGTCGTGCTCGAGGCCGCCGGCGAGGAGGTAGATGTAGCGGGAGCCCGCCCTCGCCCCGGGGATCTCGAGGCGTGCAGCGGGGGCCTGATCGTCGCCGTATCCCCGGCGGAGGGTCTTGCCCTCCAGCGGTCCGTCGAGGAGCTTGGCCGTGTAGGCGGCGGTCGTGGTGGTGTGCGTCGTTGCCATGCCTCATCATGCGCCGATCGGCGCCGCGCGTCACCCCCGCCGACGGCAGGCCGGGCAGGCGGCTCCGAGGCCGTGTCCAGCGTCCTCCCGAGGTCCCCGTGTCCTCGGGAGGGGGCAGGACGTCCGGGGTCAGTGTGTATGGTGTGCCTGTCGGGCGCCCCCGCCGATGGGGACGCGTCGCCGTTCCCCGCACCACGTCGCCGCGCACCGTCTCCCCGCAGCAGGGGACGTCGGACCACTGGTCGTCCGACCCGACAGCACCAATCGAGGAGAACTGTGTCCGGCACGAAGAAGCTGGTGATCGTCGAGTCGCCGGCGAAAGCCAAGACCATCGCCCAGTACCTGGGCGACGGCTACGAGGTGCTCGCCTCCGTCGGGCACATCCGCGACCTCATCGAGCCGAAGAACCTCCCCCCGGAGCTGAAGAAGGGCCCGCTGGGCAAGTTCTCCGTCGACGTCGACAACGGCTTCGAGCCCTACTACGTCGTCTCCGACCAGAAGAAGAAGACGGTCGCCGACCTCAAGCGCGCGCTGAAGAACGCCGACGAGCTCTACCTCGCCACAGATGAGGACCGCGAGGGCGAGGCCATCGCGTGGCACCTCCTCGAGGAGCTCAAGCCCAAGGTCCCCGTGCACCGCATGGTCTTCCACGAGATCACGAAGGACGCGATCCAGAAGGCGCGCGACAACACCCGGGACATCGACACCTCCCTGGTCGACGCCCAGGAGACCCGCCGCATCCTCGACCGCCTCTACGGCTACGAGATCTCGCCCGTGCTGTGGCGCAAGGTCGGCCCCGGGCTCTCGGCCGGTCGGGTGCAGTCGGCCGCGACCCGCCTGGTGGTCGACCGCGAACGGGAGCGCCTGGCGTTCGTGTCGGCGAGCTACTGGGACCTCGCCACCGTGCTCGCACCCGAGTCGGACGCCGCGGCGGGCTTCGACGCCCGCCTGGCGCGGCTCGACGGCAAGCGGATCGGAAGCGGCCGCGACTTCGACGACCGCGGTCAGCTGAAGGGCGACGTCACCGTCCTCGACGAGTCCACCGCCGGTGCCCTCGCCGAGGCGCTGCGCGACCCCGCCACCACGGTCCGGGTCTCGAACCTCGAGTCCAAGCCGTACTCGCGCCGCCCCGCCGCCCCGTTCACCACGTCCACGCTCCAGCAGGAGGCGGCGCGCAAGCTCCGCTTCTCGGCGCGCCAGACGATGAGCGTCGCGCAGTCGCTCTACGAGAACGGCTTCATCACCTACATGAGGACCGATTCACCCGGGCTCTCGCAGCAGGCGCTGAACGCCGCACGCACCCAGGCCGCGTCCCTCTACGGAGCCGAGACCGTCCCGGACAAGCCCCGCCTGTACTCCGGCAAGAACAAGAACGCGCAGGAGGCGCACGAGGCCATCCGGCCCGCGGGCGAGACCTTCCGCACCCCGGACCAGCTCTCGGGCACCCTCCGCGGCAACGACCTCCGCCTCTACGAGCTCATCTGGAAGCGCACCGTCGCCTCGCAGATGGCCGATGCCAAGGGCTCGACCGCCACCGTGACGCTGCTCGCCGAGCCGGCCGGCGACGTCGCGAAGACCGCCGAGTTCACCGCCTCCGGAACCGTCATCACCTTCCGCGGATTCCTGCTCGCCTACGAGGAGGGGCGCGACGAGGAGCGTCACGGCGCCCGCGACGAGAAAGACGCCAAGCTGCCGGTGCTCGAGGTCGGCCAGAGCCTGGTCGTCGCCGAGGTCGAGGCCAAGGGCCACGAGACCTCGCCGCCCCCGCGCTACACGGAGGCGAGCCTGGTCAAGGCGCTCGAGGAGCTCGGCATCGGCCGGCCCTCGACCTACGCGTCGATCATCTCCACCATCGTCGACCGCGGCTACGTCACTCCGCGCGGGACCGCCCTCGTGCCCAACTGGATCGCCTTCTCGGTGGTCCGGCTGCTCGAGGACTTCTTCTCCGACCTGGTGGAGTACGACTTCACCGCCGAGATGGAGGGCGACCTCGACCGCATCGCCGGCGGCGAGGAGGACCGCGTCGCCTGGCTCAACCGCTTCTACTTCGGCGGAGGCACGCACCCCGGGCTCCGACACGTCGTGGACAACCTCGGCGAGATCGATGCGAAGAGCATCAACTCCGTCCGGATCACGGACGACATCACCCTGCGCATCGGCAAGTACGGCCCCTACCTCGAGGTGGCCCAGGAGGAGGGGCAGGAGACGCCGCGTCGCGTCAACCTGCCGCTCGAGCTGGCTCCCGACGAGCTCACGCCCGCCAAGGCGCAGGAGCTCGTCGACGCCCCGGTGCAGACCGACCGCGTGCTGGGAAGCAACCCCGACTCGGGCAAGAACGTCGTCGTCAAGGACGGGCGCTTCGGCCCCTACGTGACCGAGGTCGATCCGGAGCCGGAGACCGCGGCGGATCCCGCCACCGGGGAGGTCGTCGAGCCCGTGCCCGCGAAGCGCGGCGCGAAGAAGCCCGCTGTCGTGAAGCCGCGCACCTCCTCCCTCTTCAAGTCCATGGACGTCGCGTCGATCGACCTGGCGACGGCGCTGCGCCTGCTCGACCTGCCGCGCACGGTCGGTGACGACCCCGAGAGCGGCGAGCCGATCACGGCTCAGAACGGCCGGTACGGCCCGTACATCAAGAAGGGCACCGACAGCCGGTCGCTCACCAGCGAGGACCAGATCTTCGAGGTCGACCTGCCGACGGCGCTCGAGATCTTCGCTCAGCCGAAGTACGGGGCGCGACGCGCGTCGAGCGCGCTGAAGGAGTTCGAGGCGGACCCCGTCAGCGGCAAGCCGATCCGGATCCGCGACGGACGCTTCGGCGCCTACGTGACCGACGGCGAGACCAACGTCACGATCTCCAAGGGCCTGACGATCGAGGAGATCGACTTCGAGCAGGCGGTCCAGATGCTCGCCGACAAGCGTGCGAAGGGCCCGGCCAAGAAGACTCCGGCCAAGCGCGCGCCGGCCAGGAAGCCCGCGGCGAAGACGACCGCGGCCAAGACCACGGCGGCCAAGACGACGGCGGCCAAGACGACCGCGGCCAAGACGGCCGCGGCCGCCAAGAAGACGACCGCAGCGAAGAAGCCCGCCACGCCCCGCGCCACCGCCACGCCCCGCGCCACCGCCGCGAGCCGCGCGGCCGCGGCGGCCGCCGCCGAGACGTCGGACGCGACCGAGTCGTGACCGGGCTGTTCGTCACCCTCGAGGGCGGGGACGGCGCGGGCAAGACCACGCAGGCCCGGCTGCTCGAGGAGTGGCTGGGCACGCGGGGCGAGACCGTCGTCCGCACCCGCGAGCCCGGGGGCACCGAGGTGGGCCTGCAGATCCGCGAGATCGTTCTGCACCACCGCGGCGAGATCGATCCGCGGGCCGAGGCCCTGCTCTACGCGGCGGACCGCGCCCAGCACATCGGGACGCTCGTGCGACCGGCGCTCGAGCGCGGCGAGGTCGTCGTGCAGGACCGCTACATCGACTCCTCCGTCGCCTACCAGGGAGCCGGGCGGGTCCTCGACGCCGTCGAGGTCCGGCGGCTCTCGGAGTGGGCCACCCACGACCTGAGGCCCGACCTCACCGTCCTGCTCGACCTCGACCCCGCCGTCGCGCGGGGCCGGCTCGACGCGGCCCGCACCCGCTTCGACCGGCTGGAGGCCGAGAAGGCGGAGTTCCACGGGCGCGTGCGCGAGGCGTTCCTGGCGATCGCCGAGACGGACGCCGAGCGCTTCCTCGTCCTGGACGCCGCTCTCCCCGTCGAGGAGATCGCGGCCGCGGTGCGGGAGCGGGTCGCCGTCCTCCTCGACGGCGCGTCGGCTGTCGGTGCTCGCGGTTAGCCTGGTGGCATGACCGTCTGGAGCCAGCTCGTCGGGCAGGAGCACGCCATCGGCGCCCTGCAGGACGCCTCGACGCCCCGGGACGACCGTGGCCGGGAGTCGTCGTCGATGACGCACTCCTGGCTCATCACCGGCCCTCCCGGGTCCGGCCGCTCGAACCTCGCCTACGCGTTCGCCTCCGCACTGCTCTGCCGCCACGGCGGCTGCGGGGAGTGCCCCGACTGCCGCCAGGTCGCCGCCCGCTCCCATCCCGACCTCGCCGTGCTGACGACCGAGCGCGTGATCATCTCGATCGACGAGGTGCGGCGGCTGGTCAGCAGCTCGCAGTACTCGCCCTCGGTGTCGCGCTACCGCGTCATGGTCATCGAGGACGCCGACCGGATGAGCGAGCGCACGTCCAACGTGCTGCTGAAGGCGCTCGAAGAGCCGCCGGAGCGCACGGTCTGGATCCTGTGCGCCCCGAGCGAGGCCGATCTGCTCCCCACCATCCGCTCCCGCGTCCGCTCCGTGCGGCTCCGCGTGCCGAGCGTCGAGGACGTCGCCGGTCTCCTCGAGCGCCGCGACGGGGTCGACCCCGAGACCGCCGAGCGCGCCGCCCGCCAGGCTCAGAGCCACATTGGGATGGCGCACCGCCTGGCGACCGACGCGAACGCGCGCGAGCGCCGCGAGGAGACGCTCCGCATCGCCCTGCGCCTCCGCGGCGTCTCGGACGCGGTGCTCGGCGCTGCGCGGATGATCGAGGTCGCGACCGAGGACGCCAAGGCGATCACCCTCGAGCGCGACGAGGCCGAGCGGCAGCAGGCGCTGCGCTCACTCGGCGTCGAGCCCGGGGGCACCGTGCCCGCGCAGCTCCGCTCGCAGCTGCGGGCGCTCGAGGAGGACCAGAAGCGACGCGCGACCCGGAGCCTCCGCGACGGCCTCGACCGGATCCTCGTCGACCTGCTCTCCCTCTACCGCGACGTGGTGCGCCTCCAGCTCGGAGCGCCCGGCGGCGTCATCAACGAGGAGGTCCGGACCGAGATGACCGCGCTCGCCGACGCGACTCCGCCCGACCGCACGCTCGCCGTCCTCGACGCGATCGCGACAGCCCGGCAGCGGATCGACGCGAACGTCTCCCCGGTCCTCGCTCTCGAGGCGCTGCTCGTCGTCGCGGCGCGCCGTCCGGTGGCCGCGTGAGGCGGGGGCGCCGGTCGGCCGCCGTCGTCGCGCTCGTCGCGGCCGCGTCCCTCCTGACCGGCTGCTTCGCGCCCGGCCCGAGCGTCGACCGGACCTCCACCCCCTACCCGCAGACCGTTGACGACTCCCTGGAGCGCTACTACTCGCAGGTGCTGGTCTGGGACGACTGCGGTGACGGCGCTCTCTGCACCGACGCGACCGTCCCGCTCGACTGGGACGACCCCTCGGGGGAGACCGCGTCGATCGCTCTGGTGCGCCGACCCGCGACGAAGGGCCCGGCGATCGGGTCCCTGCTCGTGAATCCGGGCGGGCCGGGAGCGTCGGGCGTCGACTTCATCCGCGACAGCGCCGACTACGCGGTCGACTCCGCGCTCGCCGCCCGGTACGACGTCGTCGGCTTCGATCCGCGCGGAGTGGGCGCCTCCACCGCGGTCTCCTGCCTCGACGCCGCGGGGCTCGACTCCTACCTCTACGACATCACGCCGGGGGAGCGGGGCAGCGACGAGTGGATCCAGGCGCAGCGCACGACCGCTGCCGCGTTCGCCGCCGCCTGCGAGGAGCGCAGCGGGCCGCTGCTGCCCGAGGTCGGCACCCCGAGCGCCGCCCGTGATCTCGACGTGCTGCGCGCGGCGCTCGGCGACGAGACGCTGCACTACCTCGGCTACTCCTACGGCACGTTCCTCGGAGCGACCTACGCCGGGCTGTTCCCGGACCGGGTCGGCCGCCTCGTCCTCGACGGCGCGATCGACCCGGCGGCCACCTCGTTCGACGTGGTGCGCGAGCAGGCGAAGGGGTTCGAGAGCGCACTGCGCGCCTACCTCGCCGACTGCCTCCGCTCGGACGACTGCCCGTTCACCGGCACCGTCGACGCGGGGATGGCCCAGCTGAAGCGCATGCTCGAGGACGTGGACGCCTCGCCGATCCGCGCCGCCGACGGCCGGGAGCTCGGCGCGAGCACGCTGTTCACCGCGATCGTCTACCCGCTCTACGACGCCACGGCGTGGGGAGCGCTGAGCGAGATGCTGGCCGGCGTGCGCCGGGGCGACCCCGCGGTCGCGTTCCAGTATGCGGACGCCTACAACGGGCGCGACGCGGACGGCCGGTACGCGGACAACACCACCGAGGCGTTCCTCGCGATCAACTGCGTCGACTACTCCTACGACGCCGACACCGCCTCGATGCGCGCCGACGAGGCCGCTCTCGAGCAGGCCGCGCCGACCATCGGCCGCTACATGGCCTACGGCGACATCCTCTGCAGCGAGTGGCCGGCGGCGTTCGAGGGCTCCCGCGAGCCGATCACCGCGGAGGGCTCGGCGCCCATCCTGGTCGTGGGCACCACGAACGATCCCGCGACGCCCTACGTGTGGGCGCAGGCGCTCGCGGGCGAGCTCTCCGCCGGTCACCTGGTCACCTACGACGGCGAGGGCCACACGGCCTACAACAAGTCGACGTCCTGCGTGAACGACGCGGTCGACGCGTACCTGCTCGAGGGGACCGTTCCGGAGGTGGATCCGCAGTGCTGACCGAGCAGGAGCGGTCCCGCGAGCAGCAGCCCGGGCTCCGCGAGCGCAAGCGCCTGGCCACGCGGCGGGCGATCGAGATCGCCGTCCTCCGCCTCGCTAGCGAGCGCGGGCCGGAGCGGGTGACCATCGACGACGTCTCGCGCGCCGCCGACGTCTCCACGCGCACCTTCTTCAACTACTTCGCCTCGAAGGAGGACGCGCTGGTCGGCGGGCTCCCGGTCATCGCCGACGAGACGGCGGCGGCTTTCGTCGCGGGCCGGGGCGCCGTGCTCGAGGACCTGCAGCGGGTCTTCGTCGCCGCGATGGAGGAGCCGCTCGAGGAGGACCGGGAGCTGCACGTCCTCCGCCGCGCGCTCTTCCGCGAGCACCCGCATCTGGTCGGTCTGAAGATCGCGGGCATGCGCGAGTTCGAGCTCGCGGTCGAGGGGCTCGTCGCCGAGCGTCTCGGACAGGAGGACGACGACGCGGAGCGGGTGCGCAGCCGGGCGCGGATGCTGACGCTCCTCGGGCTCGCCGCCGTCCGCCACGCCTGGGCGGCCTGGGTCGATCACGACGGCCGGGAGGCCCTGCCCGGACGCATCGCCCGCTCCTTCGAGGAGCTCCGCGGCGCGCTCGCCTGAGCCGAGCGCGGCGGTCGCCGCCGCCGTCGCGGAGCCTCTGCTCGACCGCGCCGTCCTGATTCACGCACGGGGGCGCGAGCAGGCTATGCTGTGTAATCGTGTCCGGGGCTCAGGCCCCGCGTGCACGCCGCCTTAGCTCAGTCGGCAGAGCGTCTCACTCGTAATGAGAAGGTCGTGGGTTCGATTCCCACAGGCGGCTCCCTCTCCCGTCATCCGCGACGTCCCGGCCGGATCCGCGAGTTCCCGGCCTCATCCGCGACGTCCAGGTCGCGTCGAACTCGCGTCGCTACCCTGTTGCGGATGACCGACACGCCTCCTCCCCGCCGTCGCCGCACTCTCGTGGTCGCCGCGGTGCTCGTGGCCGCCGTGCTCGGTGGCGGCGCCTTCGGCGTGGGGACGGCCCTCGGCAGCGCCACGGAGCCCGGGGCGCTGCCCGTCGTCTCGACCCCGACCGCCACCGCGACTCCCACCCCGACGCCGACGGCCACGGCGCGGCCCACCGCCGAAGCGGCGGCCGAGGCGCTCCGCACCTGCTCGGTGGCGGGGCTCGCCGCCGACCCGCGCCTGGGCTCGATGCAGGCGCGTGTGGTCGACGCCGCGACGGGCGAGGTCCTGTTCGACCGCGGGGGCGGGACCGCGTCCCGCACCGCCTCCGCCCTCAAGATCCTCACGGCCGCGTCGGCGCTCGCGGTCCTCGGCCCGGACACGCGCATCGCCACCACCGTGGTCCGCGGGAGCGAGCCCGGGAGCGTCGTCCTCGTCGGCGGGGGAGACCTCACCCTGACCCGGCTCCCGACCGGCCGGGAGTCGACCTACGCCGGAGCGGCCCACCTCGACGATCTCGCGGCGCAGGTCGAGAGCGCCTGGGAGGCGGACCCGTCCACCGCCGGGACGCCGATCACGTCGCTGGTGCTCGACTCCTCCCTCTACTCGGGCGAGACCTGGCAGCCGAGCTGGAACCGCAAGGAGCAGGTCGACGGCTACATGCCCGAGATCACGGCGCTCCAGGTGGACGGCGATCGCGAGGACCCCACGGCCTCGACCTCCGAGCGCGGCACGGATCCGGTCGGCCGGGCCGGAGAGGCGTTCGCCGACGAGCTGGACGGCTCGCCCGTGGTCTCCACCGGGACCGCTCCCGCGGGCGCCGCGGTTCTCGGCACGGTGGAGTCGGCTCCGGTCGGCACGCTCGTGCAGCAGATGCTGCTCGTCTCCGACAATGCGATCGCCGAGATGCTCGCGCTGCTCGTCGCGATCCGCACCGGCGCGGGCAGCGACTTCGCTGCCGAGCAGGCCGGTGTGCTGCAGGGGCTCGCCGGTTACGGCGTCGACACGTCCGGGATCGCGATCGTCGACGGCTCCGGCCTGAGCGACGACAACGCGGTCGCGCCGGCGTACTTCACCGAGCTACTCCGGAAGGTGCAGGCCCGCGAGGGGCAGCTGGGGATCCTCCTGGACGGCCTGCCGGTGTCGGGCCGGACGGGCTCGCTCTCCTACTCCGACCGCTTCGCCGGCGACAACGCCGCGGCCGACGGCGCGGTGCGCGCGAAGACGGGCTGGATCGACACCGGCTACACACTGGCCGGCGTGGTCACCGCGGCGGACGGCACCGAGCTGACCTTCGCGGTCTACGCTCTCGGCGACGTCTCCGACTCGGCGAAGACCGCGATCGACACCCTCGTGACGGGCGTCTACCGCTGCGGATCCTCGCTCTCCGATTCCTGACGCGGGCGGGTCGACCTCCCGCTCCTCCTCCTCCTCCACCTCCTCCCGGAAGGCCCACGATGACCACCGCACTCCTGATCGTCGACGTGCAGAACGACTTCACCGAGGGCGGCGCGCTCGCCGTCACAGGCGGCGCGGCCGTCGCCCAGGGCATCACCGCGCATCTGGCGGCGCACGCCGACCGGTACTCCGCGGTGCTGGCCTCCCGCGACTGGCACGAGGGCGACTCCGACAACGGCGGCCACTTCGCGGTGGAGCCGGACTTCGTCGACAGCTGGCCCGTCCACTGCGTCGCCGGCACGGACGGCGCGCGGTTCCATCCGGCCCTGGACACCGCTCGGATCGACGTGCAGATCCTCAAGGGACAGGGCCGTCCCTCCTACTCGGCCTTCGAGGGCACGACGGAGGCGGGCGAGGAGCTCGGCGCCGTGCTCGCGGAGCGGGGCGTCACCGCGCTCGACGTCGTGGGACTCGCGACCGACCACTGCGTGCGCGCCTCGGCACTCGACGCGCGACGGGCGGGGCTCGAGGTCCGCGTGCTCGAGGACCTGGTCGCAGGCGTCTCCGAGGAGGCGAGTGCCGCGGCGTTGCGCGAGCTCACGGAGGCGGGAATCCGCGTCGAGCGGTCCGTCTGAGGGCTCGTCCCTCCACAGGGCTCAGGGAGGCGCAGGTCCTCGCGGCTCCCGGCGACCCCGCCCCCGGAGCGATCGCCCGTCCTACACTGGGAGGACGAGAAGCTCCTCCTGGCGCGGTCTGCGCGCTCCGATCCGAAGAAGTGGTTCCCTCCTGTGACTGATTCCGTCGCGTCCCGCGCCGCCGAGACCGCTCTGCTCGCCCGCATCCCCACGCAGCTGCTGATCGGCGGTGAGTGGGTGGACGCCTCAGGCGGCGGCTCGATCGACGTCGAGGACCCGGCCACCGGAGCGGTCCTGGTCTCGATCGCCGACGCGACTCCGGAGGACGGGGTCCGGGCGCTCGACGCCGCCGTCGCCGCCGGTCCGTCGTGGGCCGCGACGGCGCCGCGGAAGCGGGGCGAGATCCTCCGGCGGGCGTTCGACCTCCTGCAGGAGCGCACCGAGGAGTTCGCGCTCCTGATGGCGCTCGAGATGGGCAAGCCGGTCGCGGAGGCGAGGGGCGAGGTCGTGTACGGCGGCGAATTCCTCCGCTGGTTCAGCGAGGAGGCGGTGCGCATCAGCGGACGCTACGGAGTCTCGCCCGAGGGCAGCGGCCGGATGATCGTCTCGCAGCACCCGGTGGGCCCCTGCTACCTGATCACCCCCTGGAACTTCCCGCTCGCGATGGCGACGCGGAAGATCGCTCCGGCGCTGGCGGCGGGCTGCACCGTCGTAGTGAAGCCGGCCGAGCTCACTCCGCTCACCACGCTCGCCTTCGCGGCGCTGCTCGCCGAGGCGGGGCTCCCCGACGGCGTACTCAACGTGGTCACCACGTCCTCGGCGGGAGCCGTGTCGGCTCCGATCCTGTCGGATCCCCGCCTGCGGAAGGTGTCCTTCACCGGCTCCACTCCCGTCGGGCGCACGCTGCTGCAGCAGGCGTCCGAGAACGTGCTGCGGACCTCGATGGAGCTGGGCGGCAACGCGCCCTTCGTCGTGTTCGAGGACGCCGACCTCGACCGGGCGGTCGAGGGCGCGATGCTCGCGAAGTTCCGCAATATCGGCCAGGCCTGCACGGCCGCCAACCGCTTCTTCGTGCACGAGTCGATCGCCGAGGAGTTCGCCGCGCGGATCGTGGAGCGCGTGAGCGCTCTGCGCGTCGGCCGCGGCACCGAGGACGGAGTGACCATCGGCCCGCTGATCGACGAGCGCGCGGTCGAGAAGGCGTCCGCGCTGGTGGAGGACGCCGTCTCCCGCGGCGCGCGCCTGCTCACCGGCGGCGATCGGATTGAGGGGGCCGGCCACTTCTACCGGCCGACCGTGCTCGCGGGGGTCGACCGGGAGAGCGAGATCCTGCGCACCGAGATCTTCGGCCCGGTCCTCGCGATCGTGCCGTTCACCGACGAGGACGACGCCGTCGCGCTCGCCAACGACACCGAGTACGGACTGGTGTCCTACGTCTTCACGCGCGATCTCGCCCGCGGTCAGCGGATGATCGAGCGGCTCGCCACCGGGATGATGGGCCTCAACGTCGGCGTGGTGTCGAACGCGGCGGCGCCCTTCGGCGGGGTGAAGCAGTCGGGCCTCGGCCGCGAGGGCGGACTCGAGGGGATCCACGAGTACCTCAGCACCAAGTACACGCTCACCCCCGACCCCTTCGCCTGATCCGGTGGAGCGGATCGAGGTCACCGCGCTCGACGACCCGCGGCTGCGCGACTACGCGCACGCGACCGACGTCGCGCTGAAGAACGCCCGCGGCCCGCACGGCCTGTACATCGCGGAGTCGGCGCTCGTGCTCGAGCGCGCGATCGCCGCCGGGCACCGGCCGCGCTCGGTGCTCGCCCTCGGCGGGTCGGCAGGCGAGGCCGAGCGCCTGGTCGGCCGCTTCGACGTCCCCGTCTTCACGGGCCCGGGTGAGCTCCTGGCCGAGCTCACCGGGTACACCCTGCACCGCGGCCTGATCGCGGCGATGGACCGGCCCGTGCTGCCCGACCCGGCCGGCCTGCTCGCGGGAGCGCGCCGCGTCGTCGTGCTCGAGGACGTGGTCGACCCGACCAACGTAGGCGCGATCTTCCGCTCCGTCGGGGCCATCGGAGCCGATGCGGTGCTGGTGACGCCGCGCTGCTCCGATCCGTACTACCGCCGCGCCATCCGCGTGAGCATGGGAACGGTCCTCCAGGTGCCCTGGACGCGCGTCGGCGACTGGCCGTCGACGCAGCGGCTCCTGCACGGAGCGGGCTTCACGATCGCGGCGATGGCTCTGACCACGGAGGCGGTGCCCCTGCGGGACTTCGCCGCCCGCGCTCCGGAGCGCGTCGCCCTCGTGCTCGGCACCGAGGGGCAGGGTCTCACCGCCGAAGCGCTCGCCGCCGCCGATGTCGCCGTCCAGATCCCGATGCGGCACGGAATCGACTCGCTCAACGTCGCTGCGGCGTCGGCGGTCGCGATGTGGGCGCTCGCCGAGCCCTCCCGAGAGGCGCGCCTGTGCCCCGTTGGGGGTGCCACTCGGGCGTGAGAGCGCGCCCAGCGCTCGCCGGAAGCATCGACTGCGCTACCGTGGCCGCACTCCTGCCCGCAGCCGTCACGAACGAGGTCGTCCATGCTCCTGCGCACGACGCTCCGCCCGCCCGTCGCGCTGCTCGTCGGAGTCGCGCTCGCACTGAGCCTCACCGCCTGCTCCGGTCCCGCCGCGGAGGTGCCGGACGGGTCCGTGCGCGACTCGGGCTCCGTCGCGACCGCCGCCCCGGCGCCCACCGGCACAGCCGATCCCGAGAGCGGCGCGCGCATGACCCGCCTGATCAGCGACTGCCTCGCCCGCTACGGCCTGAGCGACCGGCCGCCGCTCGCGAGCCCGCTCGCGGAGGAGGAGGTCCGCCTGGCGGCGCAGCGCGCCCGTGACGCCTACGACGCCACCCTGACCGACTGCTCGGCGCAGGCGCTCGCGTCCGGAGAGCCGAGCCGTGATCCGACGGGGGAGCCCGGCAGCGAGCCGACCGACGAGCCCGACGCCGACTCCACCCCCGCTCCGGCGGGCTGACCGTGCGACTCGAGGGGACGTCCGCGCTGGTCGCGGGGGGAGCATCCGGACTGGGAGCCGCGACGGCGACGGCGCTCGACGCCGCAGGAGCGCACGTGGTCGTGCTCGACCTGCCGCACGCGGTGGAGGCCGCGCGTCTGCCCGCCTCCGTGCAGCTGATCGCCGGGGACGTCCTCGATCCGGACGCCGTCTCGCGCGCCGTGGCGGCGGCGGGGGAGCTGCGCGTCGCCGTGAGCTGTGCGGGCGTGGCCACACCCGGGCGGCTGCTCGGACGCGACGGGCCGCTGCCGCTCGAGCAGTTCGAGCGGGTGCTGCGGATCAACACGACCGGGACGCTCAACGTGCTGCGCCTCGCCGCGGCGTCGATCGCCGAGCGGGAGCCGGTCGACGGGGAGCGGGGAGTCCTGGTGACGACCGCCTCCGTCGCCGCCTTCGAGGGGCAGATCGGGCAGGCGGCCTACGCCGCGTCGAAGGGAGCCGTGGCGGCGATGACCCTGCCGCTCGCGCGCGAGCTCGCGGCCCGGCTCGTGCGTGTGGTGTCGATCGCACCGGGCACGTTCGACACGCCCCTGCTCGCCGGGCTGCCGGACAGGGCCCGCGAGGCGCTCGGCTCGGCGACGCCGCATCCGGCCCGCCTCGGACGCCCCGAGGAGTTCGCGGCCCTGGTGCGGCACATCGTCGAGAACCCCATGATCAACGGCGAGACCATCCGGCTCGACGGGGCCCTGCGGCTGCCGCCGCGCTGAGGCACGAGCGGGCGCAGGCTGCTGGTGGAGACGTGCGGGCGTCTCAAGACGCCGCTGCGCGGCTGGTCGACCGGCATGAGGCAGCGGCGGTCGCGAGACGCCGCTGCGGCGTCGGTCAGACGAGCAGCTGGTGCTTGGCGAGGTCCCGGTAGAGCGGCGTCGACTCGACGAGCTCGGAGTGGGTGCCGACTCCCACGACCTCGCCCTTCTGCAGCACGACGATGCGGTCGGAATCGACCACCGTCGACAGGCGGTGCGCGATCACCAGCAGGGTCCGGTTCTCGGCGACCGCGTCGATCGCCAGGCGCAGGCGCTGCTCGTTGAGGCCGTCGAGGCTCGACGTGGACTCGTCCAGCAGCAGGATCGGCGGGGCCGCCAGGAGCGCGCGGCCGATCGCGAGGCGCTGACGCTCACCGCCCGAGAGCATCACTCCGCTCTCGCCCACCGGCGCGTGCAGTCCGAGCGGGTTGCGCTCGAGCACGTCGGTCAGGTTCACCGCCTCGAGCACCCGGAGGCAGTCGGCGTCGTCGGCGTCGGGGCGGCCGAGGACGAGGTTCTCGCGGATGGTGCCGGCCAGGACCGGGGCGTCCTGCTCGACGTAGCCGATCTGCGCGCGGAGCGCGTCGCGGTCGATGGCCGTGATATCGATACCGCCGAGTCGGACGACGCCGGCCTCCGGGTCGTAGAACCGCTCGATGAGGGCGAGGATCGTGCTCTTGCCCGCTCCCGACGGCCCGACCAGGGCGGTGCGCTTGCCGCGCGGCACGGTGAAGGAGACGCCGCGCAGGACGGTGCGGTCGCGCTCGTCCGCTACGGCCGCCGCGTCGGGCACGGCGCCCTCCTCGTAGGAGAACACCACGTCCTCGAAGGAGATGGCCTCCTCCGCCACGCCGGCGCCGAGGCCGCCCGCGAAGGCGTCGCCGTCGCCCTCGATCGGCAGATCGATGATCTCCTGGATGCGGCCGAGGGCGCCCAGCGCCGAGTTCACCGAGGTGATGGCGCCGATGAAGTTGCCGAGCGGCATCACCATCATGAAGAGGAAGAGGATGAACGAGACCAGCTGGGCGATGTCGATCGCGCCGGATGCGACGCGGTAGCCGCCGACGCCGAGGACGGCGAGGAAGGCGACCTGCATGGCGATCCCCGCCACCGGCACCACGAGGGCCGAGACGTGCGCGACGCGGATCCCGAGGCGGTACGCCTCCGTCGCGTGCTGGTCGACGACCGCGATCTCACGGTCGGTGGCTCCGGCGGCACGGATCGTCCGGACGGCGCTGATGGCGCGCTCGACGGCCGCGGCCAGATCGCCGACCTTCTCCTGCGCCTTGCGGCTGGCGGTGCGGATGCCGCGGCCGAGGGTCAGCGCGAGCCCGAGGGCCACCGCCACCACCGCCACGATGATCAGCAGCAGCACCCAGTCGATGACGGCCATCGCGATGATCGCGCCGACGAAGACGAGGGAGCCCGCGATCGAGTCGACGAGCCCCTGGGTCAGCACGGCGCGCAGGAGCGTGGAGTCGGAGCCGACGCGGGAGACGAGGTCGCCGGTGCGGCGCGCGTCGAACTCCCGGATGGGGAGGCGCAGCAGCCGTGCGACGAGGCGGCGGCGGCTCGAGAGCACGATCCCCTCGCCGGTGCGCTGGAGCAGGTAGTGCGCGAAGCCCGAGATGAGCCCGGAGGCCACGACCAGGCCGACGAGGGCCCACACGAGCGGGCCGAGATCGAGACCGGACTGGACCCGGGTGATGACCTGGCCGACGAGCAGCGGCTGGCCGAGGCTCGCCGCCGCTCCGAACAGGCTGAGGACCACGACGACCGAGAGGATGCCGCGGTGCTCGAGCAGGTAGGGCACGAGCTGCGAGAAGGAGGCGCGGGGTCCGTCGTCGCGGGAGGGTCGTCGTCCGCCGCGCCGGGAGGTGGTGGTGCTCATCGCCGTCCATTCTGCCCCGTCGTCGCTGCGAGCAGGCCGCCAGAGGGCGGGCCCGGTGCTCAGGGAGGCAGCGGAGACGCGGACGGCCCGCCGGGGGATCCCGACGGGCCGTCCTCCGCAGGGAGTCCTACGAGACGTTGTCGTGGTACGACGCGTTCTTCGTCTCCTTGGAGAGCAGGAGCGCGATCAGCGTCAGCACGGCCGCGGCGCTGAGGTAGAGGCCGACCAGCACGGTGCTGCCGCCCGCCGCCCTCCAGAGCGCGACCGCGATGATCGGCGCGAGGGCCGCTCCGAGGATCGATGCGAGGTTGTACGCCATCGCCGAGCCGGTGTAGCGGACGTTGGTCGGGAACAGCTCGGGGAGGACGGCGCCCATCGGGCCGAAGGTCAGGCCCATCAGCGTGAAGCCGAGGATCAGGACGGCCATGACGCCCGCGAAGCCGGCGCTGAACAGGGGCACGAAGAGCAGGCCGAAGACGAGGATCGCCGCGGTCACCACGAGCAGCGTGCGCCGGCGGCCGAAGCGCTCCGCGAGCGGGCCGGAGACGAGCGTGAAGATCCCGAAGAACACCACGCCGACGATCAGCATGACGAGGAAGTCGTTGCGCGTGTAGCCGAGGCCCGGAACCGCGCCGTCGACGGGTGAGGTGCCGTAGGTCAGCGTGAACGTGGTCATCAGGTAGAAGAGCACGTAGGTCGCCAGCATGATGAAGGTGCCCAGGATGAGCGGGCGCCAGCTGGTGACGAAGACGCGGGCGAGGGGCAGCTTGGCGACCTCGCCCTTCTCGACGACCTTCTGGAACGCGGGCGTCTCGACGAGCTTGAACCGCACGTAGAGCCCGATGATCACGAGCACGGCGCTCGCCAGGAACGGCACGCGCCAGCCCCAGGCCGCGAACGTCTCGTCGCTCATCGTGCTCGCGAGCACCAGGAACAGGACGTTGGCGACGATGAAGCCGATCGGTGCGCCCAGCTGCGGGAAGGTGCCGTAGATGGCGCGCTTGCCGGCCGGTGCGTTCTCGGTCGCGAGCAGCGCGGCTCCGGACCACTCGCCGCCGAGGCCGAGGCCCTGGCAGAAGCGCATCACCACGAGCAGGAACGGAGCGAGGAACTCCCAGCCGGGCGTGAGCGCGGTGGGCAGGCAGCCGATCAGGAAGGTCGCGACGCCCATGGTGAGCAGTGAGGCGACGAGGGTGCCCTTGCGGCCGACGCGGTCGCCGAAGTGGCCGAAGATGATCGACCCGATCGGGCGCGCGATGAACGCGACGCCGAAGACGGCGAAGGAGGCGAGGAGGGCCGTGGCCGGGTCCTCGTTGACGAAGAAGAGCGACGGGAAGACCAGGACGGCGGCGGTCGCGTAGGCGTAGAAGTCGTAGAACTCGATCGAGGTGCCGATGAGGCTGGCGAGGATGACGCGGCCGCGGGAGTTCTGCGGGGCGGCTGCTGGCGCGTCGGAGACGGCGGGAGAAGACATGAGGGAGGGGCTCCGTGTGGACGGCGGCTCCCCCCGAGCCGGCGGGGCGGGGCGTCGATCGGGCGTCGCGGATCGCTGGGGCGAGGGGGAGGAGAGAGGGGTCGCTCGTGACGACCCGACCACTTTACTCCGTGTTCTCCCAGGTTCGTGTGCGGGCGGCCCCAGGACGGGGGCCGCCCGCAGTGGTTCAGCCGCGCAGCGAGCGGAGGAGCAGAGCGGTCGAGACCGCCGCCTCGGCCGCCTCGCGCCCCTTGTCCTCCTTCGAGCCGGGAAGGCCCGCGCGATCGATGCCCTGCTGCTCGGTGTCGAGGGTGAGCACGCCGAAGCCGACCGGCTTGCCGGTCAGGATCGAGACGGTGGTGAGCCCGGAGGTGGCGGCGTCCGAGACGTACTCGAAGTGCGGGGTGCCGCCGCGGATGATCACGCCGAGGGCGACGACCGCGTCGGCCCCCGCCTCCAGGGCCGCCTTCGAGGCGACGGGCAGCTCGAACGAGCCGGGCACGCGCACGAGCGACCAGGACGCTCCGGCCTCGTCGAGGGCTCGGCCCGCTCCGGCGATCAGGCCGTCGCTGATCTGCTCGTGCCAGGTGCCCGCGATGACGACGACGCGCAGTCCCGCGCCGTCGAGAGGGGAGGTGGTGGGGGCGCCGCTACCGGCCATTGCTACTCCTTCGTGGTGGCGCCGGCGATCCCGGCGTCGAGGGCGAGGCCGGAGATCCCGGCGTCGAGGGGGTCGTGGTCGAGGACGCTGTCGAGGGTGTGGCCCATGCGGTCGCGCTTGGTCTCGAGGTAGCCCTCGTTGAAGGCGCCGACTCCGACGACGAGCGGCACGCGCTCGGCGACGACGATGCCGCGGTCGGTGAGCTGGCGGACCTTCTCGGGGTTGTTGGTGAGCAGGCGGACCTCGGTGAGGCCGAGGTCCTCGAGGATCCCGACCGCCGCTCCGTAGTCCCGCGCGTCGGCGGGGAGCCCGAGGGCGAGGTTCGCGTCGAGGGTGTCGAGTCCGTCCTCCTGCAGGCGGTACGCGCGCAGCTTGTTGATCAGGCCGATGCCCCGGCCCTCGTGACCGCGGAGGTAGACGACGACGCCGCCGTCCCGCTGGATCGTGTCGAGGGCGGCGTCGAGCTGGGGCCCGCACTCGCACTTCAGCGAGCCGAACGCCTCGCCGGTCAGGCACTCGGAGTGCACGCGCACCAGTGCGGGCCGCCCCGCGGCGACCTCTCCCGCGAGGATCGCGACGTGATCCGCTCCGGTCTGCCGGTCGCGGTAGGCGCGGATGCGGAACGGGCCGTGGGTGGTCGGCACCGTGGTCTCGACCTCGAAGCTCACCCGCGCGCTCTCCGGGACCGCGACCGTGACGGGCACCTCCGCGTCGCAGTGGAACTCCTGCAGGTACGCGATGAGGGCCGCGACCGTGGTCACCGGCACGCCCTCGCGCTCGCCGAGGGCGATCAGGCCGGGCAGCCGCATCATCTCGCCGTCCTCGGCGACGATCTCGGAGATCGCGCCCACGGGGTACAGGCCGGCGAGCTTCATCAGGTCGACGGCCGCCTCCGTGTGCCCGTCGCGCTCGCGCACGCCGCCGTCGACGGCGCGCAGCGGCAGGATGTGGCCGGGGCGGTTCAGGCGGGAGGGGGTCGCCTCGGGGTCGGCCAGCACGCGGAGGGTGTGCGCGCGGTCGGAGGCGCTGATGCCGGTGGAGAGCCGGTCGGCCGCGTCGACGGACAGCGTGTAGGCGGTGCCGCGCGGGTCCTCGTTCTCGACCACCATCAGCGGCAGGGCGAGGCGGTCGGCGATCTCGTTGGTCATCGGCGCGCAGATGAACCCGGAGGAGTGGCGGACCATCCAGGCGATCGTCTCCTGGCTGGCGAGCTGGGCCGAGACGATGACGTCGCCCTCGTTCTCGCGGCCCTCGTCGTCCGCGACGATGATCGGGCGCCCGGCGCGCAGCGCCTCGACGGCCTCGGGGATGGTGGCGAGGCTCATGAGCGGGCCTCCGCGATCGAGCGCAGCGCGAGCATCCGCTCGACGTGGCGGGCCAGGACGTCGGTCTCGATGTTGACCTGATCGCCGATCGCGCGCGCGCCCAGCGTGGTGACGGCGAGCGTCTCGGGGATCAGCGAGACCTCGAACCACTGCTCCGGCTCGGCGGCGGGGCTGATCGCCGAGACGGTCAGCGAGACGCCGTCGACCGCGATCGAGCCCTTGTCGACGACGAGCGGAGCGATCTCCGCCGGCAGCGAGAACCGCAGCACCCGCCAGGCCTCGCCCGGTGCGATCGCGAGCAGCGTCGCCGTGCCGTCGATGTGGCCCTGGACGATGTGGCCGCCGAGCCGGTCGCCGACCAGCGCGGCGCGCTCGAGGTTCACGGGGTCGCCGACGCCCACGGTGTCGAGGGTCGACATCCGCAGGGTCTGCGCCATGACGTCGGCGGTGAAGCCCTGGTCGGTGTGCTCGACCACGGTGAGGCAGACGCCCGAGACCGCGATCGAGTCGCCGTGCCGCACGCCCTCGACGGCGAGGGGCCCGCGGATGCTGAGGCGGATCGCGTCGGCGCCCGCCTCGACGGCGGTCACGACGCCCTTCTCCTCGATGATTCCGGTGAACATCAGTGGGTCTCCATCTGCAGGGCGTGGGGGAGGCGGGCCGGGGTGCCGGCACCGCCCGCGGGGAGGACGTCGGGGCGCGCGGTCACGAGGAGGTCGTCGCCGACGATCTCGACCGAGCGGAGGGAGAGGCGCCGGGCCCCGCCGATGCTCTCCACGCCGAGGTCGCCGAGCGCGAGGCGGGGGCCGCCGAGGAGCGCGGGCGCGAGGAACACGAGGTACTCGTCGACCAGTCCGGCGGCGACGAGCGCGGAGGCGAGGGTCGGTCCGGCCTCGACGTAGACGCTGCGGATCTCGGCGGAGTAGAGGTGCGCGAGGACCGCGGCGAGGTCGCGGGTGCGCTCGACCACGACGGCGCGGGGGTGCTCGTGCAGGCGGGCGCCTGGCGGCACGGGGCGCGTGCCGACGACGACGGGCACCGGCTGGTGGGCGAGGAGCTCGCCTCCGTCGCCGCGGGCGGTGAGCGCGGGATCGTCGGCGAGGACGGTCCCGGTGCCGACGAGGATCGCGTCGTGCGCGGCACGCTGCTCGTGCACGCGCTGACGGGCCGCCGCTCCGGTGATCCAGCGGCTGCTGCCGTCCGCCGCCGCGGTGCGGCCGTCGAGGGTCGAGGCCCACTTGAGCGTGACGAAGGGGCGGTGCAGGCGGGTCGCGGTGAGCCACGGGTGGAGGAACTGCTCTCCCTCCTCGGCGAGCACGCCCTCGATCACCTCGACGCCGGCCCCGCGGAGGGTGCGACCGCCGCCGGCCGAGCGCTCGCCCGGGTCCGGCACGGCGTAGACGACGCGGGAGACGCCCGCCTCGATCAGGGCGCGGCTGCAGGGGCCCGTGCGCCCGGTGTGGTCGCACGGCTCGAGCGAGACGACGGCCGTCGCGCCCTCGGCGGCGCCCGCCGCGACGTGCGACAGGGCGTCGACCTCGGCGTGCGCGGTGCCGGCTCCGTGGTGCCAGCCCTCGCCGAGGACGGTGCCGTCGGGCGCGAGGATCACGCAGCCCACGCGCGGGTTGGGTCCGCGGGCGGGCCCGCGCTCGGCGAGCGCCAGCGCCCGGCGCATCGCGTGCTCGTAGTCGATCGTCATTCCCGGTTCTTCCGTTCGTCGCCGAACTCCGGGGTCTCGATCGACGGTGCGCGGGCACCGTCGCTCAGCATCGCGCGGTGATGCGCGACGCTCGTGCTGCCTCTCCTCCGGACTTTCACCGTCGGTCCTGGAGTTCCACCAGGTCAACCGCCGCCCCTCTCGAGGGGCTGCGGCTCGCGGACTGTGACCGCCGGTTCGGAATTCCCACCGACCCCGGAGCACGTGCTGTTCAGTCAGCCTACCCACCCGCCGCCCGGCGGGAGCCTCCGCGCGTCACACTCCCGGCGCACGGTCGGCTGGCGCGGGCGGGCGGCGCTCGGACGCAGGGGCCGGGTCGCGCTCGTCGAGTCCCGCGCGGCAAAGGACGCCCGGCTCAGTGCCGGTGCTCGTCCACCCAGCGCGGGAAGGGGTCCGCGTACTCCGCCCAGGCGGCGGGGCCGGCCAGCAGCTCCTCGGGGGTGAGCAGGCAGCTCTGCAGGACGGCGGTCAGCCTCCCGGTGTCCAGGCCCGTCCCGAAGAAGGCGAGCTCCTGGCCGAGAGGCGCGTCCTCGTCCCAGCTGAGCAGGCTGGTCGGGTCCAGCGTCAGCACGTCGCCGGCGACCGACCACGAGCCGACCCGGTCGGCGCGCGTCGCCAGGCACACCAGGCCGCGGGAGCGGAGGATGCGGCCCACCTTCTCCGCCACCAGCTCCCCGTGGACCGCCGTGCTCAGGCGGCCGGGGTGGAAGGGCAGCGGATCGCGGAACACGAACTCCTCGACGGTCGTGCCCGAGGCGCGGCGCCGCGAGGTCCCGTTGAGGGCGCACTGCCAGCCCATCGAGGAGGCGATCGCGTGCGCGCGCCGGGGGTGGAGCCTCCGTGGCTCCGCCGGGAGCTCACCGGCGGGGAGGAGATCGGCGGTGGGGGCGAGTGCTCGCAGGAGGTCGCGGACGAGTGCGGTCCGCTCGGGGTCGCTGTCGGAGAGGGGCTCGGCGAGGGCGATGAGGCTCGAGAACTCCAGGCGGGCGGCGAGGCGCTCCGCCGAGTCGAAGGAGGGGCCCGCGCCGCCGCAGAGCACGCGCAGGATCTCCTCCGTCGACGTCACGGCGACCACGTCGAGGATCGCGATGCGGGTGTCGGCGGGATGCCGCTGCGCGCAGAGGTGCTCGAGCACGAGTCCGATCTCGAGCGGGTCGGCCTGGCCATCGAGGGCGACGACCGTGTGACCGCGGTGGCCGTCGTCGGCGTCGGCCGCGAGGCGCCGGTGGAGCTCCTCGGCGAGAGCGGGACCGTCGGCGCCGGGCGGATCGACCTCGAGGTCGATCCGGGACTCGGGCCTGCCGGCGAGGAGTGCGGCGGTCCGCCCGGCGTCGCGGGGGTCGGTCGCGCTGACGAGGGTGACGGCGAGGACGGGGGGTGCGGGGTGGTGGGGCTCCATGGACCGCTACTCTATCGATAACAGTTCTCATTAACGACAGGAGCATCCGTGAAGGTCCGCGACTCCCTCAGGTCGATGAAGGCGCAGCCCGGCTCGCAGGTGGTCCGCCGCCGCGGCCGCGTCTTCATGATCAACAAGCTGAACCCGCGCTTCAAGGCACGTCAGGGCTGAGTGCCGACGGGAGGGTGCGAGCCCTCCCGTCGCGCACGGCCTCAGTGCTCGTCGTAGTGGCCGGCGTGAGCGGCGTGCTTGTGGCCGTCGTGGACGAAGTCCACGTGGTCGTCGTGCTGCACGGTCTCGTGGCCGCAGGCGTCGCCGTGCTCGTGGTCGGCGGTCGAGTGCTCGGCCTCCGACTCGTGCTCGTCGTAGTGGTCGCCGTGCAGGGCGTGGTGGTGCGTGCCGTGGACGTAGTCGACGTGGTCCTCGTGCTGCACGGCCGGGTGGCCGCAGCCCTCGCCGTGCTCGTGCTCGGTGACGGGGTGCTCGGCGTGGAGATCGGTGGTGCTCATGGTGCTGCCTTTCCGGATGCGGGGGCCGCGGACGCGACGGGCTCCAGTCGACCAGATCCATAAACGCATTGCAATGGATGCGCCTAATCGAGAGCGATCATCGTTCCCGACAAGGACGGAGGTCACCCCTCCAAGGCGTGCCGGACAGCGTCGTCGACGATGTGCGTGACGTGGGTGTCGGCGACGGAGTAGTGCGCCTCACGGCCCACGCGCTCGACCGCGACCAGCCCGGCGGTGCGGAGCATCCGCAGGTGCTGCGAGACCAGCGGCTGCGAGAGCCCGGTCACCTCGGCCAGCCGCCCGACCGTCGACGTCTCCTCGGCGAGGGCCCGGAGCAGGCGCAGCCGGGAGGAGGAGGACAGCACCTTGAAGAGCTCGGCGGCGGGTTCGAGGTCCTCGGTCATCTGCTCATGTAAGCAGAGGCGCATGCGCCGTGTCCGCGCGGCGCCCCGCGCGCCTCCGGCTACCCTCGGTGCGATGGACGAGGACAGGTACGGGCAGGACGTGCTCGCCGGCGACTGGCGCGCCCGCGGCAGGGTCGAGGTGGCGGTGGTCGAGGCCGAGCGCGATCTGGTGGTCGAGGAGGTCGCCTCCGGCTTCGTGGGCGCCGTGCTCGGAGTGGAGCTGCGGATGGTGCGGCTGGAGGACCGGTTCGGCAAGGTCCGCGTGTTCCCGCTGGGGCCCGGGTTCCTCCTCGAGGGGAAGCCCGTGTCGCTCAAGGCGCCCGGGCTGAAGCGCGACGCCGGCCTCGGTCGCGCGCGCTCCGCCTCCGGCTCCTTCCACGTCGCCGACGCGAAGGCGCGGGTCGCCCTGCCCAGCCGCATCTACGTCGAGGGCCGGCACGACGCAGAGCTGGTCGAGAAGGTCTGGGGCCACGACCTGCGGGTCGAGGGCGTCGTCGTCGAGTACATCGAGGGCGTCGACAACCTCGACGAGCTGGTGCGCGGGTTCCGGCCCGGTCCGGGGCGCCGCATCGGCGTGCTCGTCGACCACCTGGTGCGCGGCTCGAAGGAGTCGCGGATCGCCGACCAGGTCGCCGCCGGTCCGCACGGCGCCCACGTCCTCGTCGTCGGCCACCCCTACATCGACGTCTGGCAGGCCGTGAAGCCCGGCCGGATCGGCCTGGAGCGCTGGCCCGAGATCCCGCGCGGCACCGAGTGGAAGCACGGGATCTGCGAGGCGCTCGGCTGGCCGCACGAGGAGCAGGCCGATATCGCGCGCGCCTGGCAGCGCATCCTCGGCCGGGTGCGGACCTTCCAGGACCTGGAGCCGGCGCTGCTGGGCCGGGTCGAGCAGCTCATCGACTTCGTGACGGAGCCCGCATGACCCGGCACGCGGGGCTCGGCCTCGCCCTCGACGCCGTGCTCGTCCTGGTCTTCGTGCTGATCGGCCGCGGGAGCCACGACGAGGGGTCGGCGCTGATCGGCCTGCTCACCACGCTCTGGCCGTTCCTGGCGGCGCTCCTGCTCGGCTGGGTCGTCACGCGCTCGTGGCGCTCCCCGGACCGGATCGTGCCCGCCGGGCTCGTCGTCTGGGCGGTGACCGTTGCGGGCGGGATGCTCCTGCGGATCGCCTCCGGGCAGGGCGTGCAGTGGAGCTTCGTGATCGTGACGGCCGTCGTGCTGGCCGTGTTCCTCCTCGGCCGCCGCGCTCTGACGCGGCTGATCGCCCGCCGGCGCTAGGCGGACCGCCGGCTCAGCCCACCCGCACCCCGAAGTGCTCCGCGAACAGCGGCAGCAGCAGGCTGAGCTGCAGCTCGGAGAGGGTGGCGCCGCGGAGGCCGTCCAGCCCGGTGAGCACGTGCAGCTCGGCGCCGCGCAGATCGAGCTGCTCGATCCGGGCCCGGGAGAGATCGAGGGAGCGGACGTCGCAGTCGACCAGGCGCAGCCGCGTGCCGGTCGCACCCGCCAGGTCGAGCTCGTCGATCGTGCAGCGCTCGAGCAGCACGTCGCGCACCGCGGCGCCGCGGAGGTTCAGGTAGCCGAGCTTGCAGTCGGCCACGCGCACCTGCTCCCAGGTGCTCTCGTAGAGCTCGGCCGAGCCCAGCCGCGAGGCGAGCAGCTCGACGGATCGGAGCCGGCTCCGCGGCGCCGAGAGCCCGGGGACGTCCAGCCGCTCGAGCCGCGACTCCGCGATCGACGCGGCCCGCAGCTGGGCGCCGTCCAGGACCACTCCCTCCAGCACGCACTCGCTGAAGGAGGCCGCGGTGAGATCGGCGCCGGTGAGGTCGGTGCCGGCGAAGCGCAGTCCTTCGGCGTGCTCCCGGGCGCCCGTGTCCCCGGCGTACCCCTCGGCGAGGCCGTCGAGGAGGAGGGGGTCGAGCCGGGGAGGAGCGGTCGCGTCGCGCACGCGGCGAGCCTAGTGCTGGCACCATGGCGGCATGCCCCGCCTGCTCGCCGTGTGCCGCGTCGCCCGCCTCCTGCCCGACTCCGGCACGGTCGGCGTGACCGCGATCGACAAGCGGCCGGTCGAGGGTCCCGTCGGAGTGCGCGACCTGGGCCTCTATGGCGACGTGCAGGCCGATCGCGCGCACCACGGCGGCCTCGACAAGGCGCTCTACGCCTACTCCGACGAGGACGCCGTCTGGTGGGCGGAGCGCCTGGGGCGGCCGGTGGCCGCGGGGATGTTCGGCGAGAACCTGCGGATCGCGGGCCTCGACGTGAGCGGAGCCGTGATCGGCGAGCGCTGGCGGATCGGCGAGGCGGTCGAGGTCGAGGTGACGATGCCGCGGACGCCGTGTGCGACGTTCCAGCGGGCCCTCGGAGAGCCCCAGTGGGTGAAGCGCTTCGCCGACGAGGGGCGCACCGGCGCGTACCTGCGGGTGCTGCACCGCGGATCGGTGGAGGCGGGCGACGCCGTCGAGATGCTGAGCCGGCCCGGGCACGGCGTCCCGGTCGACCGCTGGTACCGCGAGCACAGCCCGGCGGACGCGCAGGCGCTCCTCGAAGCGGAGGAGGCGGGTGCGCTCCGGCCGGCTCCGGCGCTGCGGGCGTCGATCGAGCGGGCGCTCGCCTGACCCGGTCTACTCCCCGCGCGCCTCGCGCTTGAGGCGGCGCTTGACCGCTCGCTCCGTCAGCACCGTCAGGTAGTCCTGCACGGGCCGGTCCTGCAGGTCCGCGAGCTCCTCGCGCACGAGCGGCGCGACCTGCTCCTCGGAGTGGTCGGGGAACTTCTTGCGCACGTTCGCGGTCACGTCGCGCACCACCTGGTCGAGATCGAAGTCGGTCGTCATGCGGAGATCCTGGCCCCTCCAGGTGAACAGGAGGGGCGCGGAGCACACGGCCCCGCGCCCCTCCTCCGTGCCGATGGTCAGCTCGCGGCGACGGCGATCTCGTTCGGCGTGACGTCGAGCTCGCCCGTGGCGACGACCTCTCCCGTGGTGAGGTCGACGGCGTGGATGCTGTCGGCGGCCGGGTCGGTCACGTAGGCGATGTCCCCGGCGACCGTGATCGCGGGGTGCGGGTCCTGCCACTCGACCGGGCTCTCCCAGGCGTCGACGACGGGGTAGGAGGCGGTCAGCTCGCCGGTCCCGGGGTCGAGGACGTGGATCGCGCCGTCCGAGGCGATCATGTACGCCAGGTCGTCGGGGCCGCGGGCGACGCCGCGGAAGGTGTACTCGACGCCCTCGGGCAGGTCGACGACGTCGAGGGTCTTCGCCTCGGTGTCGATCAGCGCCACGCGGTGCAGGAGGTAGCCCTCGGCGTCGCGGTCGTCCTTGTAGTCGCCGACGATGATCGGGCTGGTCTCGCTGACCCAGGCGTTGCCCATGCGGCCGTACGGCTGGTCCGGCGCCTCGAGCTTCGTGATCTCGCCGCCGTCGTAGACCAGGGCGCCGTTCTCGCAGCCGAAGACGACGACCTCGTTCTCGGCCGTGCCCTCTCCGTGGACACCGGGGCACTGGTCGTTCGTGGCCGTCACGGCGCCGGAGGCGTCGCGCACCTCGATGCCGGTGCGCCCGTCGGCGTCACCGACCGTGGTGAGGAAGGTGCCGTCCTCGAGGACGATAGAGACGCCGTGGTGCGCCTCGACTCCCGGGATGGTCTCGGTCTCGGGCATCCCGTCCGAGGACGCCAGGTCGGCGGTCTCGAGGACGGTCGTGTCGCTCGTGCCGTCGGCGTAGAGGACGGTCTTCCCGGCGTGCCGGACGACGTGGCCCGGGGTGTCCGCGGGGAAGACGATGTCCGTCAGCTCCGGCTCGCCGCTGGTGCCGGCGGCGGTGTCGAGGAGCTGGAACCCCTCGCTCGTGGTGACCATGACGTGGCGGTCGTCGCCGGCGGGGTTGAGGCGGGTGAACTCCTCGGAGTCCAGGTCCGCGACGGTCTCGAGGGTCTCGCCGTCGAGGACGAGGATGCCGCCCTCGTAGGCGACGGCGACGCGGGCGCCGGCGGCCGCCGCGGCCTCGGTGGCCGGCGCGGTGGACGCGGAGGACTCGGCGGCCGGGGTCGAGCTCGACGAGCAGGCCGCGAGGACCGTGATCGAGCAGGCGGCGATAAGGCCGAGGCCCGCCCGCCGGACGTGGGGATTCTGCATGGGTGCTTCTTCTTCCTGGTGGTGGATCGGAGGGCTCACGGGGAGAGCCCGGCGGCGATGCGCTGCGTGTTGACGCGCATCATGGCGAGGTAGTCGGGAGCGCCGCCCTCGGGCCCCGTCAGGGACTCCGTGAACAGCTCGACCACCTCCACGCGGATGTCGGCCTCGCTCGCGAGCGCCTGGACCAGGCGGTCGGGAGACGAGGACTCCGCGAAGATCGTGGGGACGCCGGTCTGCTCGACCGCGTCGACGAGATCGGCGAGGTCGGAGGCGGACGGCGCCGCGAGGGTCGTGCCTCCCGGGATGACGGCGCCGACGACGTCGAAGTCGAAGCGGTCGGCGAGGTACCCGAAGACGTGGTGGTTGGTGACGAGGGCGCGGCGCTCGGCGGGGATCGCGGCGAACGCCGCGGCCATCTCGGAGTCGAGCCGCTCGAGCTCGGCGCGGTAGCCGGCCGTCCGGTCCCGGACGGCGGCCGGATCGACGCCGTCGAGCGCGGCGAGCACGGGCCCGAGGGAGTCGACGACGTCGATCATCCGGCCGGGGTCCGTCCAGAAGTGCGAGTCCGGGCTCCCCTCCGCGTCGCCCTCGCTGTAGTCGAGGACGTCGACGGCGTCGCCGGCGACGAACGCGGGGACGTCCTCACCGGAGGCCTCGTCGAGGTGCTGCTGCAGGCCCTCCTCGAGTCCGAGCCCGTTCGAGACGACGAGGTCGGCGGAGCGCAGGCGCGCCGCCTCCTGCGCCGAGATCTCGAAGGAGTGCGGGTCGGCGTCGGGCTTCATCAGCGTGACGACCTGCGCCTCGTCGCCGACGAGCTCGCCCACGACGTCGCCGAGGATGTTGGTGGAGACGATGACGAGGGGCCTCTCGTCCTCCTCCGCGGACGTGCAGCCCGACAGGAGCAGGACCGCCGCGGCGGACGCGAGGGCCCAGCGGCGCCTCATCGGCCCGTCTCCGCCGTGAAGGCCGGCTCGGTGGCGGTCTCGAAGGTGCGGGCGAGGCGCGCGCCGTCCGCGTAGTCGATCTCGTGCAGCTTCCGCTCGGCGGGTGCGCTGAGGTAGGCCCGCTGCTGGTCGGCGATCAGGACGGGCCGCGAGCCGTCCGCGGTCGTGTCCGCGACGAGGGGCGCGGTCTCGGCGAGGACCGCACCGTCGGAGCCGTCGAGCACCAGCACGCGGCCGTCGGCGGCGAGGGCGAGGAGGGTCTCGTCCGCGTCGTCCACCGCGGTGACCTGCGCCAGCGAGGCGGGAGAGGGGAGGAGGCTCCAGGAGCGCTCCCGGGTGTCGAGGAGCCAGATGCCCGCGTCCCCGGCGAGGCCGGCGACCGTGGGGCGGCCCTCGCGGTTGTCGAAGGAGGCGGCGGGTGGCGCGGTGGTGCCGGCGGGGTAGGGGATCCGCTCGACGACGAGCTCCTCGTCCTCGATCGACGCCAGGAGTGCGCCGTCGGAGCAGCCGATGACGGCGCCGACGCGGGTGGTGATCGTCCCGGCGGGGTCGGGGCAGGCCTCGCGGAGGCCCGTCGGCTCGCCGTCCGAGTCGTAGCCGGCGACGGCCGCTCCGGATCCGGACCCCTCGGTCACCAGTGCGGACGAGCCGACGGGCACGACCATCCCGGGTCCGGGCTCGACGTCCTTCCGGAACCGCTCGACGATCGCGCCCTTCGACAGCGCCTCGGTGTCGAGGAGGACCGCCTCGCCGGAGTCGGGGAAGAAGAGTCCGGTTCCGCCGGTGGTCGAGAGGTTCGTCGTGGCGACGACGGCCGTCCCGGAGCCCTCGACCGTGCCGATCAGGCGGGGGTCCGCGCGGTAGTAGTGGAAGTGGTCGACGTGGTCCCAGGTCCACACGCCGCTGTCGACGATCTCGACGCCCGCATCGGTCTGGGCGAAGAGGTAGCGGCCGTCGGTCGTCATCGCGCTCGGTGCGCCGATGGTGCCGAGGCCGGTGACCGTCTCGTCGAGGAGGTCGAGGTGCGACACGGCGCCCGACGGGTCGATCGACGTCAGCCCCAGGCGCGGCTCGGCGAGCTCGGCGGCGTTCGCGACGGCGCCGTGGCCGGAGCCCGTGTCGTCCGCGGCCGGCGCGGAGGCATCGGTCGAGCAGGCGGCAAGGCCCAGCGCGAGAGCGCCCAGGAGGACGGTGGAGGCGGTGGTTCGGGAGTGCACGGAGTCCTTTCGAGGGTGAGCGGGGGAGGAGCGGTGCCGGCAGGGCCTCATGCAGCGACCGGCTGAGGGCCCGACCGGGACGCGAGGGCCGACGCGGCCGAGCGGACCGCCCACGACACCGCGGCGACCGCGATGGCCGTGCCGGCGACCGACGCGCCCGCGGCCGTGGCCGCGTGCCAGGAGACGAGCAGGCCGACGAGCACGGAGGCCGCGCCGAGGATCGACGCGAGCAGCATCCGGGTCGGGATGCGGGTGGTCCAGTGCCCTGCGGCCACCGCGGGAGCCAGCAGGAGCCCGACGACGAGGAGCGAGCCGACCGCCTGGTAGGAGGCGACGACGGCGAGGGTCACCAGGCCGACCAGCGCGGCCTGAGCCGAGCGCGGACCGAGCCCGAGCACCGCGGCGATGCGCGGATCCAGTGCCAGGGCGACGAGCGGGCGGTGGAAGGCCGCCGCGACGAGGAGGCCGGCTCCGGCGGCTGCGGCGAGCAGCCCGATGTCGACGGGGGTGATCGCGAGGATGTCGCCGAAGAGGATCGAGGTCGCGTCCGTGGCGAAGCTGCCCGAGTGCGAGATCACGATGACCCCCAGCGCCAGCATGGCGACGAAGAGCAGGCCGATGCTGGTGTCGTAGGACAGTCGTCCGCGCCGCTGCAGGGCCGCGATGCCGAGGCTCATCAGCACCGCGCTGGCTGCGCCGCCCACGAGGACGGGCGCGCCGAGCACCGTCGCGAGGGCGACGCCGGGGAGCATCCCGTGGGCGAGCGCCTCGCCGAGGAAGGCCATCCCGCGGAGGACCACCCAGGTGCCGACGACGCCGCAGAGGACCGCGACGAGGACGCCGCCGAGGAGGGCGCGCTGGAGGAAGTCGAGAGCGAACGGCTCGAGGATTCCGGCGAGGAGGCTGGGCATGGTGCCCGACCGTACACGATAATGAGAACAGTTATCACTCCTGTACGCTCGTCGGTATGGACGTCTCACCGCTGCCCGAGCCCCCGGTCCGCCTCCGAGGCGCTCACGTCGACTTCGGCTCCCGCCGCGCTCTCGCGGGGGTCGATCTCGACGTCGCCGCGCGCTCGCTCACCGTGATCGCCGGGCCGAACGGCGCCGGCAAGTCGACGCTCCTGGAGGTGATCGCGGGAGTGCGTCCACTGACGTCCGGCACGCGGGACGTCACCGGAGCGATCGCCTTCGTGCCGCAGCGGGCGTCGATCCCGGACCGCCTCCCGGTGACGGTGCGCGACGTGGTCGCGGTGGGCACCTGGGGCCGGCTCGGCCGCCTCCGCCGCAGCGACGCGCACGCGGCGGACGCGATCGCCACCGCGCTCGAGCGGATGGAGATCGCCGCGCTCGCCCGGGAGCCCTTCGCGGTGCTCTCCGGCGGTCAGCGGCAGCGGGCGCTCCTCGCCCAGGGGCTCGCCCGCGGGGCCGGCCTGCTGCTCCTGGACGAGCCCACCACCGGCCTCGACTCGGCGAGCGCGGAGCGGATCCGGTCGGTCCTGCGCGCGGAGGCGGACCGCGGCGCGACCGTGGTCTGCGTCTCGCACGACCCCTCCGTGCTGGCCGATGCCGACCGCGTCGTCGGACTCGTCGACGGGGCCCTCGCTCCGGCGGACCGATCCGTCACCCGCGGCCCGTGAGGCGGGGGCGCACGGGCCGTCCGTGACGGATCGCACCTGAGCGACGGGCCGCGGGCTGGGAGGATGGGGGGATGACCTCGACGCTGCTCGACCGGATGCCGACGCCCGACGCGGACGGGCGCGTCGACGACGACGCGGTCTACCTGGCCTTCACCGAGTGGGCGGAGTCGCGCGGCCTCCCGCTCTACCCGGCGCAGGACGAGTCCATGCTCGAGATCGCCTCCGGCTCCAACCTGATCCTCTCGACGCCCACCGGCACCGGGAAGTCGCTCGTCGCGATCGGCGCGCACGCCGCGGCGCTCGCCTCCGGACGCCGCAGCTTCTACACGGCGCCGATCAAGGCGCTCGTCTCCGAGAAGTTCTTCGCGCTGGTCGACGTCTTCGGCGCCTCCAACGTCGGGATGGTCACCGGCGACTCCTCGGTGAACGCCGACGCGCCGATCATCTGCTGCACGGCCGAGATCCTCGCGAACCTCGCGCTCCGGCACGGCGAGGACACCCCGGTCGACCAGGTCGTGATGGACGAGTTCCACTTCTACGCGGACCCGGCGCGCGGCTGGGCGTGGCAGGTGCCGCTGCTCACCCTCCCGCACGTGCAGTTCGTGCTGATGTCGGCCACCCTCGGCGACGTGACGGCGCTCGCCGCCGACCTCAGCCGCCGTACGGGCCGGGAGACCGCCCGGGTCACCGGCGTGGAGCGCCCGGTGCCGCTGCACTACTTCTACGAGATCGCGCCGATCCACGACTCCATCGAGGAGCTGCTCTCGACGAACCAGTCGCCGGTCTACGTCGTGCACTTCTCGCAGGCGGCCGCTCTCGAGCGTGCGCAGGCGCTCACCAGCGCGAACATCGCCACCCGCGAGCACCGCGACCGCATCGCCGAGGTGATCGGCGGCTTCCGCTTCACCACCGCGTTCGGCAAGACCCTCTCCCGGCTGCTCCGGCTGGGGATCGGCGTGCACCACGCGGGCATGCTGCCGAAGTACCGCCGCCTGGTCGAGCAGCTCGCCCAGCAGGGCATGCTGCGCGTGATCTGCGGCACGGACACCCTCGGCGTCGGCATCAACGTCCCGATCCGCACCGTGCTGCTCACCGCGCTGACCAAGTACGACGGCACCCGGACCCGCCAGCTCTCGGCCCGCGAGTTCCACCAGATCGCCGGCCGCGCCGGTCGCGCGGGGTACGACACCGCCGGGACCGTGGTCGTGCAGGCCCCCGAGCACGAGTCCGAGAACCGGAAGGCTCTCGACAAGATGGGCGACGACCCGAAGAAGCGGAGGAAGTGGGTCGCCAAGCGCGCGCCGCAGGGCTTCGTCAGCTGGGGCGAGCCGAGCTTCCGCAAGCTCGTCGACGCCGAGCCCGAGACGCTGACCTCGCACATGACGATCACCTCGGCGATGCTGCTGAACGTGATCGCCCGCGGCGGCGACGCCTACGCGAACGTGCACGCCCTGATCTTCGACAACCACGAGCCGTGGAAGCGGCAGCTGCAGCTGGCCCGCCGGGCGCTCGGCATCTACCGGACGCTGCGGGAGGCGGGAGTGGTCGAGCAGAGCGTCGGCGCCGACGGCGTGACCCGCATCCGCCTGACCGTCGACCTGCAGCCGAACTTCGCGCTCAACCAGCCGCTCTCGCCGTTCGCGCTGGCCGTGTTCGACGTTCTCGACCCGGAGTCGCCGAGCTTCGCGCTCGACGTGATCTCGGTGCTCGAGGCGACCCTCGACGACCCGCGCCCGATCCTGGGGGCCCAGCAGTTCCAGGCCCGCGGCGAGGCCGTCGCCGCGATGAAGGCCGACGGGATCGAGTACGAGGAGCGGATGGAGCTGCTCGAGTCCGTCACGCACCCCAAGCCGCTCGAGGAGCTCCTCGAGGCGACCTTCGAGACCTACACCGCGGCGCAGCCGTGGGTGAAGGACTTCGAGCTCTCGCCGAAGTCGGTCGTGCGCGACATGTACGAGCGGGCGATGTCCTTCGGCGAGTACACCGCGTTCTACAAGCTCTCCCGCTCGGAGGGACTGGTGCTGCGCTACCTGTCCGACGCGTTCCGCGCGGCCCGGCAGACCATCCCCGACGAGCTGAAGAACGAGGAGCTGCACGACCTGATCGAGTGGCTGGGCGAGCTCGTGCGCCAGGTCGACTCCTCGCTGGTCGACGAGTGGGAGGAGCTGGTCAATCCGGCGCTCCACGCGGCGGACCAGGCGATCGTGCCGCCCGCTCCGCGCCGCCTCACCGCGAACCACCGCGCCTTCCGCGTGCTGGTGCGCAACGAGATGTTCCGCCGGGTGACCCTCGCCGCCCTCGACGACCACGAGGCGCTCGGCGAGCTCGACGCCGCCGCCGGCTTCGACGCCGACGCGTGGGGCGCCGCGCTGGACGACTACTACGACGAGCACGACAGCATCGGCATCGGGCCCGACGCCCGGGGGCCGAAGATGCTGCTCGTCACGGAGGAGCCGACGCAGTGGCTCGTGCGGCAGATCCTCGACGATCCGGCCGGCGACCACGACTGGGGGATCTCGGCGACCGTCGACCTCGCCGAGTCGGACGAGCAGGGTGCGGCCGTCGTCCGCGTCACCTCGGTCGGCCGCCTGGACTGATCAGCGGCCGCGCTTCTCCCGGCGCTGCATCTCGGCGGCGATGTCCGCCTCGGTGATCTCCTTGCGGGCGGGACCCCAGATCGACGCGGCCTGGCCGACGACGCCGATCCCGATCCCGATCATCGGCCAGATCGGCCAGAAGTAGCCGTCGGCCCCTGTGCCGACCCAGACGGCGGTCGTGATCGCCGAGACGCTCGCCCATCCGCCGACCGATCCCAGGAAGTCGCGGCGCCGCTTGACCTCGCGCACAGCGAGCGCGCGCTCGGCGTCCTCGACGCGGGCGGTCTCCACCTCCTCGCCGGAGGCGGCCGCCGGGACGACCTCCGCGGACCGGTCTCGCCGGGCGGACGGATCCGGAGTTCCCCACTCGTTCGTCATGCGGCCAGGATACGCACGGGCCGTCGGCAGCGGTACGCGGGCTTCAGGCGGCGGTACGCGGGCTCAGGGGGCGGTCGCCTGCTCCGGCTGGCAGTGCGGGCACCACCAGGTGCGGCGCTGCTCGGGGTCGTCGCGGACCTCGTCGCGGACGAGCACCGTCGTGCCACAGCGCAGGCACGGGCGCCCGGCGCGCCCCGCGACCCAGTGCCGCTCGCCGCGGCGGGTGTCACCGGTGGTGGTCTGGAACATCCCCGGGATCGTGACGGAGGCGCGGAGGCCTCTCGCCGCGGTCGCCACGAGGGCGCGGACGTCGAGGGAGCCGATCGGCCGCCAGGGCCAGACCCCGCGGAGGAAGCAGACCTCGTTGGCCCAGAGGTTGCCGAGACCCGCGAGGCAGCGCTGGTCGAGGAGTGCTGCGACGACGGGCCGGTCCGGGAGGCGGGAGAGGCGCCGGACGGCCTCGTCGGCGTCCCAGTCCGCGCGGAGCGGGTCGGGCCCGAGGTGCCCGACGGCGCGCGGCTCGTCGCGGGTGGCGAGGAGCTCGACGACCGGGAGGTCGATGCCCCACACGGTCGAGTCGTCGTCGAGGCGGAGGCGGACGCGGGTGTCCTTCTGCACCGAGCGGGGGACCGCTCGGCCGGGAGCGGTCACGGTCCAGGAGCCCTGCATCCGCAGGTGGGTGTGCAGGGTCGTTCCGCCGGAGAAGCGGGTGAGGAGGTGCTTGCCGTGGGTGTCGTGCTCGAGGATCCTCAGCCCGGCGAGGGAGGTGCCGGCCGCGTCCCCGGAGCGCAGCTCGCCCTCGAGGACGGTGCGACCGTCCGCCGCCCGCCTGAGGCGGGCGGCGAGACGGTGCACACTGTCTCCCTCGGGCATCCCCGAACTCTAGGAGCCGGAGCTCGTCGAGGTCAGGGGTCGCGCGGGATCAGGCGCCGCGGTACGCCTGCTTGTAGACGCGCTCGGTGCCGTCGGGCGCGGTGACCTCGATGGTCGCCGTGCCGGCCTTGATGGGCTTGAAGACGGTCACGGTCTTCACCGTGAACGACTGGCCGGGCTTGACCGTCTTCTTCGTCTTGCTGCCGTACGCCGTCGTGATCTCGATCGAGACCGTCTCGTCGCCGTTGTTCACCGCCGACACCGTCAGCGTCCGCACGACGGCGAGGCGCTTGGTGGAGGCGGTGGTCGCGACGTCGATGACCGTGACGGGCTCGGGCTCCGGGTCCGTCTGGGTCTCGGGCAGGTCGAGGCCGACGACGACCGGGTCGTGGTCGCTGGAGCGGTACGCCGAGGTGTCGTAGAAGATCGTCGCGTTGTAGTCGTAGCGGCTGTACTCCAGTGCCACGGACTCGCCGCTGTTGATGTTCCAGGTGTCGACCCTGGTGACCGTCCTGTCGGCCGCGGGCGAGGCGAAGACGTGGTCGAGCGAGCCGACCGCGCCGTCGAACGAGTACGAGTACTTGCCGTCCTTCGCACCCTGGTCGATGTAGCCGGCGTCGGTGATCACCTTCACCGGGTCCTCCTTCGAGTAGGCGTTGAAGTCGCCCAGCAGGTAGACGAGCTCGGTGGCCTTCTCGGTGCGGAGGCGGTCGGCGAAGGCGACGAGGGCGGTCGCCTGCTTCACGCGCGAGGCGTTCGAGGCGCCCTGGCCGTCGCCCTGGTCGGCGTCGGCGCCGGATCCGGAGCCCTTCGACTTGAAGTGGTTCACGATCGCGACGAACTCGCTGGCGCTGTCGCCGAGGAGGCGGAACTCCTGGGCGAGGGGCTTGCGGGCGTTCGAGAAGTTCACCGTGTCGTTGAGCACGACGGACTCGCCGACCGGCTCGATGACGGCCTTCTTGTAGATGAAGGCGGTGCGGATGACGTCCTCGTCCGCCAGCGCGGGGAGCGCTGCGGGGGAGGGTACGTAGGCCCAGACCTCGGAGCCGGCCGCCGTGTTCAGCGCGGCGGTCAGGGTGGCGAGGGCCTCGTCGCGCGGCTTGCCGAACTTGGCCGAGTTCTCGATCTCCTCGAGCGAGACGACGCCTGCGCCGAGGGTGTTGATCGCGGTCACGATCTTGGCCTGCTGGCGCTCGAGGTCATCGGCGTTCGCCGCTCCGCGGGCGTCGCAGCCGCTGTTGACCGTGACGGGGTCGCCGTCGCGGTCGGTGTAGAAGGTGCAGCCGGTGATCGAGTCGCCGGTGGTGGAGAAGTAGTTGAGCACGTTGAAGGACGCGATCGAGAGGTCGCCGCCGACGGCCTCGGGCTTCGCGGTCCGGGTGTTCGCGAAGGTCGCGGGCTGCACGTCGCCGGCGTTCTCGACGGTCAGCTGCGTGGTGGGCTGGAAGGCCCAGCCGCCGTTGCGGTAGTCGAGGACGACGGGGCGGGTGAAGGTCGCCGGAGCACCCACGCGGATCGGCGCGGTGGTGGTGAGGTAGGGCAGCGGGATCGCCTTGTTCGCGGCGGCGCCGAGGAAGTTGATCGAGGCGCCGTCGTCGAGGGTGATCGCGCGGGCGGCGTTGTCGGCGACGACGGCCGCGAGCTCCGGCGAGCCGGGGCGGGCGACCTCGGTCGGCGTGAGCAGCGGGGACGTGCCGGCGGCGAGGCCGACCGAGCCGAAGCTGTTCAGGTCGAAGGTGTCGGTGACCGTGTAGGCGCCCTGCGGAGCGATCAGCATGCTCTCGAGCACCTCGCGCTCGGCGGCGGTGCGGGGGAGCGCGACAGCGGCCGGGACCGGCGCTGCGGCGGCGCCGTCGAGCTTCACGACGGTCGCGGCCGAGGTCGGGGTGAGCTCGGTCAGGCCGTTGTACTCGCTCACCTCGCCGGTGATGCGCAGGTGGTCGCCGATCGCGACCGACCCGACGGAGGCGGAGGAGAAGACGAAGACGGCGTCGGAGGCCGTGCGCGAGCTCTCGCCGCCGGTGCCGGGGGTCTGGATGACGTAGCCGTTGTAGCCGCCGGACGGGTAGCGCGCGGTGACGACGCCGGAGGTGGTGACGGTGCTGCCGACGAGCGGCGACGCGTCGCCGGTGCCCTGGATCTCCGCGATGGAGACGGCCGGGGTCTCGGCCGGAGGGGTCGTCGGGGGAGTGGTCGGCGGGGTCGTGGGCTCGGGCTCGGATCCTCCGCCCGCGGCCTGCGGGGTCGGTGCGCCGAGCGCGAAGTCGGCCGAGTTGACGTCGGTGTCGCCGGTGGCGGTGTCCGCGCGGGCGATCGTCTGGGTGAGGGAGGGCACCGTGGCGACGGACGACTCGAAGGTGTTCGAGGTGCCGTAGCCGACGAGGTCGATCACCGCGTCCGGCTGGGCGGCGGCGCCGGTGGGCGGCGCCACGAGCGCCGAGGTCCCGTCGACGAGGAAGAGGGTGCCGCCCGCGGCGGCCATGTTGAGGCCGTTCGCGCTCTGGTCGGGCGTCGGCAGGGCCGCGCCGTTGGTGCCGTTGCTGGCGCCGGCGAGCAGGAAGTGGCCGCCGGCGGGCACCGAGCCGGTGAGCGGCACGGTCGTGGTGGGGTTCGCGGTGCCGGTCGCCGAGCGGTACTGGATCGAGAGGCCGCCGAGGGCGATCTCGGCGGCGGTGGGGTTGTAGAGCTCCACGTAGCGGTTGCTGAACGCGGCACCGGCGGAGCCTCCGCGGGCGAAGACCTCGCTGATGACGAGCTCGTCGCCCGAGGGCGCGGCCGCGGCGGAGGTCGCGACCAGCGGAGCGGCCGCCAGGGCCAGTCCGGTCAGGGCCGCCAGGCCGAGCCCGCGCCTCCGGCGGCGGTCGGGCGGGGTGGGAGAGTCGGGCATGGTGGTCCTCTCGATCGCCGCTCGGAAGAGCGGTCGCAGCGTCGTCGCCGCGCGGCGCGGCCAGCGCACCCCCGGAAGGGGCACGCATGGTCACGCTATGCAGTGCGGGTGCCCGGCCTGTGAACCGGACGTTTCATGAACGTAAACTCATCCACCGACATCGGGGCGCGCGGGTGCCGCTCGCGGCGCGTTCGCGGCTTCGCGGGCCACACTCGTCGGATGATCTCCTTCGAGCTGGCCCGTGCCCTGCGCACGGCGGGCGTGCGCTGGACGCCCCGCACCGGTGACCGCTTCCGCATCGAGCGGGAGGGCTTCGACGGCGACGTCTTCACCGTCAGCGACATGACCATCGAGGCGCACGAGTACCCGAGCGGGACCGTCCTCGGCTTCAACGGCACCACGGAATGGGCGCTCGACTCCGTCTCCCTGGAGGACTCGCTCTGGCTGCCGCGGGAGGACCAGCTGCGCGAGCTCCTCCGCGGGACCTTCCGCTCCCTCCGTCGCCTCGCCGAGCCGGAGACGCGGTTCGCCGTCGAGGTCGAGCTCGGCGGCCGGGCGCGGACCTTCGAGGACGCGGCGGCCGAGAACGCCTATGCGGAGGCTCTGCTCGCGCTGGTCAGCTCGGTCGCGGTCGACCTCGACGACGTGGACGAGCTGGACGCGGCCGACGAGCCCGACCGGGCGGCCGAGCGGGCCTGAGGCTCCGTCCGACCCCGACCCTCCGCATCCGGCGGGGCTAGGACGCCGCCTTCTCCGCCGCCGCGGTCTTCTTCGGGGTCCGCTTCTTCGCAGGCGCGTCGGCGCCCTTCTCCGGGTCGGCTCTCTTCGCCGCGGGCTTCTTCTTCGCGGCGGTCGTCGCCGGAGCCTTCGCCGCCTTCTTCGGGGCGGGCTTCGTCGCGGCCTTCTTCTCGGCAGAGGCCTCCTCCGCCGGCGCGCCCTTCGCCCCGCGGCTGCGCTCGACCGAGCGCTTGAGCGCCTCCATCAGGTCGAGCACCTCGCCGCCGCCCTCCTCCTCCGGCGCCTCGCCGAAGGTCGCGGCGGTGTCGAGGGCGTCGCCCTGCTCGATCTTGGCGTCGATCAGCGTGCGCAGCTCCTCCTGGTACGCGTCGTGGAACTTCGCGGCGTCGAAGTCCTCGGAGTAGGAGTCGACCAGGTGCGCCGACATCTCGAGCTCGCGCGCCGCGATCCGGGTGCTGCCCTCCAGCGACGGGAACTCGACCTCCCGCACCTCGTCCGCCCAGAGCAGGGTCTGCAGCATCAGGAGCTTGCCGCGCACGCGCAGCGCGGCGAGGCGGGTCTTCTGCCGCAGCGCGAACTCGACGATCGCGGTGCGGTCCGTCTGCTCGAGGGTGCGCCGCAGCAGGACGTAGGCCTTGGGCGAGGAGGAGTCGGGCTCCAGGATGTAGGCGCGGTCGAACATGATCGGGTCGACCTGCTCGCTGGGCACGAACTGCACGACGTCGATCTCACGGTCGCGCTCCTCCGGCAGCGCCTTGAGCTCGTCCTTGGACAGGACCACGGTGCGCTCGCCGTCGTCGTAGGCCTTGTCGATGTGGTCGAAGGTGACGACCTCGCCGCAGATCTCGCACTTGCGCTGATACCGGATCCGTCCGCCGTCCTTGTCGTGGACCTGGTGCAGCGGGATGTCGTGGTCCTCGGTCGCGCTGTAGATCTTCACCGGCACGTTGACCAGGCCGAAGGTGATCGCGCCCTTCCAGATGGCTCGCATGCGCCCAGTGAACACCGTGTCCCCCGGCCGCCGGAAGCCCTGTCGGACGTGAGGGAGCCCCCGACCGTCGAAGGGACCCGCCGCAGCTCGACGGTCCGGGGTCCCTTCAGGGCGGAACGACGGAGCCGCCCGGTCGTCGCGGAGCGACGGCCGGACGGCTCCGGGGCGGTGGCGGCTAGCCGCGCTCGGCGCTCCGGCGGCGCAGCGCGGCGAGCAGGAGCCCGCCGCCGCCGCCCGCGATCAGCAGTCCGCCGAGGCCCAGAGGCAGGCCGATGTCGGCTCCCGTCGAGGCCAGGGGCGGGCGGCCGCCGGGGTGCGGCGCCACGGCGGTCGGCGTGCTGCTCGGGGTGGGAGCAGCCGTCGGCGCGGTGGTGGGCGCGGTCGTCGGGGCGACGGTCGGCTGCGCGGTCGGAGCGACGGTCGGCTCGGCGGTCGGGGCCACGGTGGGCTCCGGCGTCGGGGTCGGCGTGGTCGGGTCCTTCTCGGCGTCGATCGCGGAGGTGTCCGCGGCGAACGACGCGGTCACGAAGGCGATGGCCTTCGACGTGATGCCGAGCGCCTCCTGGTTGATGTTGTCGATGTCGTCGGCGGCGGAGTGGTAGTTCGGGTCGTGCGTGATGCCGGCGGTGCCGCCGAACAGCGCGACCTCCTCCTCCGTCTTGACGTCGTCGGCGCCGGTGAAGACGCCCGAGGACGGGATGCCGACCGAGATGAAGCCGTCGTAGTCGCTGCGGCCGTCGAACGCGGTGTCGATCCAGGGCTGGTCGATCGAGTCGAAGTAGTCGGTGAACGCCTTCTCGGTCGCGATCGAGCCGGCGGGCACGTCCACGGGGGCCTCGTAGGTGGACTGGTCCGCGTCGTAGACGGAGATCACGTAGTTCGGCGAGGCGACCATGTCGAAGTTCATGTAGGTCGCGATCTTCGAGGCGTCGTCCTCCGTCAGGGAGTCGACGTAGGTGTAGGAGCCGACCAGGCCCACCTCCTCGGCGCCCCACCAGGCGAAGCGGACCGCGTTGGTCGTGTCGCCCGCGGCGGCCAGCTGCACGGCCGTCTCGAGCAGCGTCGCGGATCCGGAGCCGTTGTCGTTGATGCCGGGGCCGGCGGGCACGCTGTCGAGGTGCGCGCCGAGCATGACCACGTTGTCGTGGTCGCCGCCCGGGGTCTCCGTGACGATGTTGAAGGTCTCCACCTCGGTCGTCGTCTGGTCGATGAGGACCGAGACGCTCGCGGGGAGCGACGCCAGCAGCGCCTGCCCCTCGGCCTGCGTGACGCCGACGCCGGGGACGGCGGCCTCGTCCTGTCCGCCGAACGTCCCGTTGAGGGCGTCGCTCGGCGCGTTGTCGTAGATGATGATCGCGGCGGCGCCGGCGGCACCGGCGGCGACCGACTTCTCGAGGAAGCTGCAGGAGCCGCGGCTGACGAGCGCGACCTTCCCGGTGGCGTCGAGGCCGGTCCAGGCGTCCGTGGTGCAGCCGAGCGGATCGACGGGGGCGATGAGCTCGCCGGTCACGCCGCCCTCGGGCGTCGACGGAGTGAACTCCATCGGGGTGCCGACGGCGCCGGTCCCGGTGGTCAGCGTGAACGCGTCGATCGTCTGCGTCGCGGTGGTGAAGTCCTGGCGCTGCGTCGTGTAGCCGGCGTCCGCGAGGACCTTCTCCACGTACTCGCCGCTCAGCTCGTAGCCCGGGGTGCCGATAGCGCGGGTGCCGCCGTTGGCGTCCGCGATCGACTGGAACGCCTCCAAGTGGGTCATGATGCCGTCGACGGTGACGGTGTCGGCGAAGTCGACCGGCTCGACGGCGCTCGCCGTCGGCGCGAAGGCGAAGCCGGCGACGAGGGCGCCCGCTCCGATCATCGCGCTCGAGCCGATCAGCGAGCGGCGTCGGCGGCCGCTCGGGGTGTTCGTGGTGGTTCGCGCCACTGGGGCTCCCTCTCCTCGAGAACGGGCCGCCGCGTCGGCGGCCCCGACGCGCACCTCCCGAAGACTGGGAGGGGATCGCGTCCTCTGCGAGGGTATTCACAGGAAACGGTGCGGCCCAGTCCCCCCTGCCAGATTTCATCCGCACGAAACACGGACCGGGTCGGCGAGCGGATCAGGCCGTCGCCGGGCTCTCCGCCCACTCGCGGAGCATCGCGAGCGTCTCCTCCGGGCGGTCGCGGTGGGGGCTGTGACCTGCGCCGGCCACGACCGCGTACCGGATGCGCGGATCCGCGCGCAGCACCAGGGCGGCGAGGGAGGGAGGGAGCAGCGTCTCGACCTGCGGGTCGCCGGCCAGCACGAGGACCGGCGGGCGGAGGCCCGGCAGGTCCGCCAGCAGGTCCCACGGGTCGTTGTCGTCGATCGTCGCGGCGACCGCGGCCGGATCGGCGGCCCGCACCGCGGCGAGCTTCTCGGCCCGGTCCCGCTCGTCCCAGAGCGGCTGCGCGACAGCGAGCTCCTCGGCCGAGACCGCGAGACCGGCGAGCTCGCCCGCGCGGACGGCGGCCCGCTGCTCCGGGGCGAGCCGGAGCACCGGGTCCAGCAGCGCCAGGCGCCCCGCCCAGCCGGAGTCGCGGGCGGCGGCGCGCACCGCGACCGCTCCGCCGAGCGAGTGCCCGACGACGAGGTCGAACGGTCCCCGCGCGAGGGCGTCGTCGGCGTAGGCGTCGTGGCGGGAGGAGCCGCCGCGCGGCCCGTCGCCGTGTCCGCGCAGGTCGGGAGCGGAGACGCTCCAGCCCGCCGCGGTCAGCTCGCGGCTCAGCCGCCACCAGGTGCGGCCCGAGCCGCCCAGGCCGTGCAGGAGCAGGACCCTGCCCGCCGTCATCGCCGGAGCCTCAGTCGAAGCGCGGGTCGCGCCCGGTGCGCTCACCGGTCGCGAGCCCGGCGATCGCGGCGAGGTCCTCGTCGTCGAGGGCGAAGCCGAAGACGTCCAGGTTCTCGCGGATCCGCTCCGGCGTCACCGACTTCGGGATCACGACGACGCCGAGCTGCACGTGCCAGCGCAGCACCGCCTGCGCCGGCGAGACGCCGTGCTTCGCGGCGACGCGGGCCAGGGCCGGCTCGTCGAGGAGGCGCCCGCGGGCCAGCGGCGACCACGCCTCGGTGACGATCCCGTGGGCGGTGTCGAAGGTGCGCAGCTCCTCCTGGGGCAGCCGCGGGTGCAGCTCGACCTGGTTGATCGCCGGCACCACTCCCGTCTCGTCGAGCAGGCGCTGCACGTGCTCCTCGGCGAAGTTCGAGACGCCGATCGAGCGGGCCCGCCCCTCGCTCTGCAGGCGCTCGAGGGCGCGGTAGGTGTCGACGTAGCGGTCGCGCGAGGGGATCGGCCAGTGCACGAGGTAGAGGTCGACGTAGTCGGTGCCGAGCAGCTCGAGGCTCCGGTCGAAGGCGGCGAGCGTCTCGTCGAAGCCGTGGTCGTCGTTCCAGACCTTAGTCGTCACGAAGACCTGCTCGCGGGGGAGGCCGCTCGCGCGGATCCCCTCGCCGACTCCGCGCTCGTTGCCGTAGAGGGTGGCGGTGTCGACGTGCCGGTAGCCGGCCTCCAGGGCGACGGCGACCGTGCGGGCCGCCTCCTCGTCGCCGATCTTGTAGACGCCGAGCCCGAGCTGGGGGATCGCGCGGCCGTCGTTGAGGGGGATCAAGGGGACGCTCATGCCTCCCATGCTGGCACGCGCCTCAGACGCTCCAGTCGAGCTCGCCGTGCGGTCCCACGTGCACGTCGTCCTCGATCAGCGCCGCGAGACCGGCCACCCCGAAGAGGAGGCGCCGCTCGGCGCGCTCCGCGTCGCTGCGCTCGTCGATGCCGCGCACGGCGAAGTGCACGTCGTGGCCCGCCTGCAGGCCCTCGACGCCGAGCCGGCCGCGGAGCGCGCGCACGGGGCGCCGGCCGATGCCGAGTCCGCGCCAGAGGGAGCCCGTCTCGAGGACCACCGCCGTCTCGGAGGCGACGACCCCGTGCTGCTCGCGGTGCGCGGTGAGCTGCCACCCGTAGCCGAGGTGGTGCAGGCGGGTCGAGTGCGGGCCGCGCCAGGCGTGGGAGGACTCCTCGCGGCGGAAGTAGACGGGACTCGGGCGGAAGGACCCCTGCCAGAGCGCGGCGGCGAGCTCGGTGCACCACTCCGGAGTCTCCGGATCGGACCAGGGGTCGAGGAGGTCGGTCCGGGCGGCGGCGCGCCGGTGCTCGCGCACCAGCTCCTCCGCGTCCTCCCGCAGTCCCATGCCGCCCCCTCGCCGTCGTGGGCCTTCACCCTAGGGTGCCCGACACGCGCCGGACAACCGGGGTGGCGGCCTAGGAGGGCAGGGTGACCGGCTCGGTGTCGGGGAGCGGGCTTGCGTCGCGCCCGCGGAGATCCGGGTGGTACCGGCGGCCGAGCAGGGGCACCAGGAAGCCGACCAGGGCGAAGGCTGCGGCGACGACGATGGCGGCGGTCGGCCCGGCCTGGTCGATCTGCACGCCGGCGATCGCGGAGCCCAGCGCCGCGCCGATCAGCTGACCGGTGCCGACCCAGCCGTAGGCCTCCGCCGTGTCCGAGAAGCGCACGCTCGAGGCGGTGATCGCGAACAGCGCCGCGAGAGCGGGGGCGATGCCGATGCCGGCGAGGAACAGCGTGACGCACAGCCACCAGAAGTCGGTCGAGACCGCCGCCAGGCCCATGCCGACCGTGACGATCAGCATCCGTCGCGCGGTCGCCCACCGGCTGATCGGGATGTGGCCGAGGGCGAGGCCGCCGACCAGGGAGCCCGCCGCGAAGACGGCGAGCACGACGCCCGACTCGACTCCGCCCTCGCCGAACACCGCGACGACGCCCGCCTCGACCGCCGAGCAGGCGCCGATCAGGAGGAAGCCGACGACCGTGGCCAGCAGCACCGGGGGCTTCGTGAGCACCACGCCGAGGCGGCGCTTCGAGCGCGGGATGCGGACGCGGCCCACCTCGGGCGAGGCGATGAACCAGATCCCGCCGCCGATCAGGAACGCGGCGGCGGTCAGGATGCCCGCGACCGTCGACACCTGGATCGACACGAGCGTCGCCAGCACCGGGCCGAGCACCCAGATGATCTCCTGCGCGGAGGCGTCGAGCGAGAAGAGCGGGGTCAGCTGCGAGCTGGTGACCATCTTGGGGTAGATGGTCCGCACGGCCGGCTGCACCGGCGGCATGCTCAGGCCGGCGACGAACCCGATCACGACGAACTGCCACACCTCGAGCGGGAGCACGGCCATCGCGATGATCGCGCCCGCGCAGACCACGAGGGTGATCGTCAGCACGCGGCGCATCCCGAGCCGCCCCATCAGGCGGCTGGTCAGCGGCCCGGCGATGGCCTGCCCGATCGACATCGAGCCGAGCACCAGGCCGGCGGCGGCGTAGGAGTGGTGCACCCGCTCCACGTGCAGGAGGAACGCCAGCGAGAGCATCCCGAACGGGAAGCGCGCGGTCAGCTGCGCGAGGATGATGCGCCCCACCCCGGGGGTCTTCAGGAGATCGGTGTAGCTGCCCACCGGACGACACTAGCGCTCCGGAGGGGACTGCGGTTCGTCGAGGGAGACCGCTGCCCGAGGGTCCCTCGACGGGTCGCGGTTCCCTCGGCGGAGGAGCGCGTCAGCCGGCCAGCACCTTGCGGATCCGCTGCAGCGACACGCTCTCGGCGGTGCCGAGCGACTGCGCGAAGAAGCTCACCCGCAGCTCCTCGATCATCCAGCGGGCGCGCGCGATCCGCTCCGGGGCGTGCGCGGGCAGCGGCACGACGCCGCCTGCCGAGCGGTAGAGCTCCTGGGCCGCCTGCACCTCGTTCAGCCAGACGCGGTCGCGCCCGACGTTCTCGGCGATCTTTCCGAAGCGCTCGGTGATCCCGCCGAGGTAGCGCGGGAGGTGCCGCAGCCGCTCCACTCCGGTCGCCGAGACGAAGCCCGGGTAGACCATGCCCGAGAGCTGCTCCCGCGCATCCGTGAGAGCGGGCAGGAGAGCCATGCTCGTCGAGGCCTTGAGCGCCTTCTCGACGCCCCGGGCGGTGGTGAGGATCGTCGTGACCGTCTTCACGGTCTCGAACATCGCGTCCATGACGCTCGCCGAGACCCGGTCGCGCACGGCGTCGAACTCGGCGCGGAGGAAGAGCATCCCGTCGGGCTTCATCCGCCAGAGGACCGCGTCGACGCAGGCGAGCAGGCAGTCGGTGAAGAGCGCGGTCGTGTTCTGGTACGGGCTCTGCGCGAGCACGAGCTTCTCGTTCGAGGTGAGGTGCTGCTGCACGTAGGCGACGGGGCTCGGCGTCGCGAGCAGGAGGAGGCGGCGGACGCCTCTCGGGTGCTCGCGCGCCTGGTCCTCGGCCGTGGCGAGCAGGCGGATCGAGACCGAGTCGCCGTCGTCGATCAGGGCGGGGTAGGCGCGGATGGTGTTCCCGCCCTGCCGGCTGTCGGTGACGCGGGGCAGCTCCGGCATGTCCCAGGTCTTCAGGCCCCGGCGCTCGAGCGCGTCGGGGACCCGGGCCTCGACCACGCGGGCGACCTCGTCGCGGACCCGGCCGCGCAGGCGCTCGGCCAGCGGGGCGAGCTCCTTGCCGGCGGCGATCGTGCGACCCCGCTCGTCGGCGACGGCGAAGGTGACCCGCAGGTGCGAGGGGATGCGCTCGAGGTCGAAGTCCTCGGGCTGCACCACCACGCCGGCCTCGCGGCGGATCGCTCCGGCCAGGGTCGCCGCGAACGACTCCGTCGGCGGGTTCGGCACGTCGTGCGGCAGGGACGCGGTGAGCTTGCGCGCCCAGTCGTTCGCGGGCACCACGTTCCGGCGCAGGTGCTTGGGCAGCGCCTTGATCATCGCGGTGACCAGCTCGGCCCGGAGTCCCGGCACCAGCCAGTCGAAGCCGAGGGGCGTCACGCGGGGCAGGAGGGCGAGCGGCACGTGCACCGTCACTCCGTCCTCCTCCGTCCCCGGCTCGAACCGGTACGAGAGGCGGAAGCGCTGGTCGGCCTGGCGCCACTGCGTGGGGAACGCGGTCTCGTCGATCTGCTCCGCGTCCTCGGGGAGGAGCGTCTCCTGCGTCATCGTCAGCAGGTCGGGCTCGTCGTGCTGGGTCGTCCGCCACCAGGAGTCGAACGAGCGCACCGAGGTGATGTCGCGCGGGAGTCGGCGGTCGTAGAAGTCGAACACGGCCTCGTCGTCGACGAGCAGGTCGCGGCGGCGCGTGCGCTCCTCCAGCCGCTCGAGCTCGGCCCGCAGGGCCCGGTTCTTGCGGTCGAAGGCGTGGCGCGACTCCCACTCGCCCTCGACGAGGGCGTGCCGGATGAACAGCTCGCGGGCGTACGAGGCGTCGATCCGCGAGAACTGGACGCGGCGGCGGGCGATGATCGGCACGCCGTAGAGCGTGACCTTCTCGTAGGCGACGGCCGCGCCCTGCGACTTCTCCCAGTGCGGCTCGCTGAACTGCCGCTTCACGAGGTCGCCCGCGATCGCCTCGGCCCAGGCCGGATCGATCGCGGCGTTCGAGCGGGCGAAGAGGCGGCTGGTCTCGACCAGCTCGGCGCTCATCACCGCGTCGGGGAGCTTCTTGGCCAGGGTGCTGCCGGGGAAGATCGAGAACTTCGCGTTGCGGGCGCCGATGTACTGCACGTTCTGGCGCTCGCGGCTCTTCGCCGCGCGCTGCGCCTGCTGCGAGGTGGTGTCCTTGATGCCCAGGTGCGAGAGCAGGCCGGCCAGGAGGCTCCGGTGGATCCCGTCGGGGTCGACCTTCGGCTCGCCCAGCTCGAGCTTGAGGGGGCGCGCGAGCTGGCGCAGCTGGCGGAACACGTCCTGCCACTCGCGCACGCGCAGGTAGTTGAGGTACTCGGCCTTGCACAGGCGCCGGAAGGCGCTCGAGGAGAGCTCCTCCTGCTTCTCCTCCACGTAGTTCCAGAGGTTCAGCAGGGTGAGGAAGTCGCTGGTGGGATCGACGAAGCGCGCGTGCTGCTGGTCGGCCTGCGCGCGGCGCTCGAGAGGGCGCTCGCGGACGTCCTGGATCGTGAGGCCCGCGACGATCGCCATCACCTCGCGGCTGACGCCGTGGCGGCGCGACTCGATCACCATCCGGCCGAAGCGCGGATCGATGGGGAGCCGCGCGAGGTCGCGCCCGATGCGCGTGAGCTGCGGCGCGGCCTCCGCCCCCTTGCGCGGGATGCCGCTCGAGTGTGCGCTCGGAGGCGTGCCGCGCACCGGAGCGGCATCCCGTGGAGCAGCGGAGGCGGCGGAGGGGGAGCCGGGTACGCGGAGGGCGCCGAGCTCCGTGAGCAGGTCGAGGCCGTCCTTGATGCCGCGGGAGTCGGGCGGAGTGAGGAACGGGAACGAGGCGATGTCGCCCAGTCCGAGCGAGATCATCTGCAGGATGACCGCGGCCAGGCCCGTGCGCAGGATCTCGGGATCGGTGTACTCGGGGCGGCGGAGGTGGTCCTCCTCGGAGTAGAGGCGGATCGCGATGCCCGCGCTGGTGCGGCCCGAGCGGCCGGAGCGCTGGTTCGCGGAGGCCTGCGACACCGCCTCGATCGGCAGTCGCTGCACCTTCGAGCGCGCGCTGTAGCGCGAGATGCGGGCCGTGCCGCCGTCGATCACGTAGCGGATCCCGGGGACGGTGAGGCTCGTCTCCGCCACGTTGGTCGCGAGCACGACGCGGCGGCGGACGCCGGGGGTGCGCCCCTTCTCGAAGACGCGGTGCTGATCGGCCGCCGACAGGCGCCCGTAGAGGGGGAGCACCTCGGTGCCCGGCAGATTCCGGCCCCGGATGGCGTCCTCGGCGTCGCGGATCTCGTTCTCGCCCGAGAGGAACACCAGGACGTCGCCCGGATCCTCGCGCGCCAGCTCGGCCAGGGCGTCGGCGATGCCGGTCATCAGGTCGCGGCTGCCGCTCGTCGCGTCGGGGACGTCGGTGTCGTCGTCCTCCTCCGGCTCCTCGGCGACCAGCGGGCGGTAGCGGATCTCGACCGGGTAGGTGCGGCCGGAGACCTCGATGATCGGCGCGGGCTCGCCGGCGGCGTCGGCGAAGTGGGCCGCGAAGCTCTGCGGGTCGATCGTCGCCGAGGTGATGATCACCTTCAGGTCGGGGCGCTGCGGCAGCAGGCGGTGCAGGTAGCCCAGGAGGAAGTCGATGTTGAGGCTGCGCTCGTGCGCCTCGTCGATGATGATCGTGTCGTACCGGCTGAGCATCCGGTCGTGGTTCATCTCGTTGAGCAGGATGCCGTCGGTCATCAGCTTGATCCGCGTCGAGGCGGACGCCTTGTCGGTGAACCGGACCTGGTAGCCGACCAGCCCGCCGACCTCGTCGTCGAGCTCCTCCGCGATGCGCTCGGCGATGGTGCGCGCGGCGATGCGCCGGGGCTGCGTGTGCGCGATGCTCTCGCGGCCGAGCTCCAGGCAGATCTTCGGCAGCTGGGTCGTCTTGCCCGATCCGGTCGCGCCGGCGACGATGACCACCTGGTGGTCGCGGATCGCGGCGGCGATGTCCTCGCGCCGCGCCGACACGGGGAGTTCGGGCGGGTAGTGGATGCTGAGCACGTCTGACATGAGCCCTCCATCCTACGCCGCGTGCGACAATGCCCTGTCTCGTGAAACATCGCGGGCCACCCTGCCCGGTCGGGCGCTCCGGCGCCGGTCGACCGCGGCGCACGATCCCGTGGAGCACCCCGATGAATCCGCAGTCCCTGCTGGTCGTGCTGAACATCGTGCTGCTGCTCTTCGCGATCCGGGGCGTGCTGTCGAACCCGAGGCTCTCGAAGGTCGCGAAGGTCTCCTGGGTGGCGTTCATCGTGATCGCGCCGTTCATCGGCAGCCTCGCCTACCTGGCGGTGGGCCGTCGCGGCGGGAGCGGCGGAGGCGGCACGGTCGTGCGCGGCACGGAGCGGCCGTCGGGCTGGTTCTTCGAGCGCTGAGCGGTCGGGTGGCCCTACGGCGGGGGAGACCCGCGGACGTCGGCGCTCCGCGGACCTCCTGACCCTCCGACCCGCGGCAACCCCCTCACCGCAGGCTCCGCCCGCGTCTAGCGTGGAGCGCATGGCCGATCGTCTGCGCTCCAGTGTCAGCCCCTACCTCCGCTCGCACGCGGACAATCCGGTCGACTGGTTCCCCTGGGGCGAGGAGGCGTTCGCCGAGGCGGTGCGCCGCGACGTCCCGGTGATGGTGTCGATCGGCTACTCCACCTGCCACTGGTGCCACGTGATGGCGCGGGAGTCGTTCTCGGATCCGGTGCTCGCCGCGCGGCTGAACGCGGACTTCGTCGCGGTGAAGGTCGACCGCGAGGAGCACCCGGACGTCGACACGGCCTACCTGACGGCCGCGAGCGCGTTCACCCGACAGCTCGGCTGGCCGCTGACGGCCTTCGCCACCCCCGCCGGCGAGACCTTCTTCGCCGGCACCTACTTCCCGCCGCGCGCCGTCGGCGGCGTGCCCGCCTTCTCGGACGTCCTCGACGCGGTCTCGGAGGCGTGGCGGCTGCGGCGCGACGAGGTGCAGGCGACGGCGGGCGGCCTGGCCGCGGCCCTGCGCGAGGCGACCGCGGCGCTGCCCGCCGACTCCGCGCTGCCCGGCGACGCCGAGCTCGACGGCGCCGTCCGCGCACTCGAGGACGAGGAGGACCGGGTGCACGGCGGTTTCGGCGGCGCCCCGAAGTTCCCGGTGGCCCCCGTGCTCGGGTTCCTGGCCTCGCGGCCCTCGGGAGCGGCGCTCGCCGAGCGCACGCTGCTCGCGCTGGCCGCGTCCCCGCTCCGCGACCGCGACGGGGGCTTCTTCCGCTACGCGACGCAGGCCGACTGGAGCGATCCGCACTACGAGCGGATGCTGTACGACAACGCGCAGCTGCTCGACGTCGCGGCCGTCCTGCTCGGGCACGACGGCGCCCGGGTGGAGGAGCTGACCGGGATCGCGGAGGGCGTCGCCGCGTTCCTCCTGACCACTCTCGAGCGGCCGGGCGGCGGCTTCGCATCGGCGCAGGACTCGGAGAGCATCGTCGACGGCCAGCGCTCGGAGGGCGGCTACTACCTCGCCGAGGACCGGTCCCGCCTCGCGCCTCCCGCTCTCGACGAGAAGGTCGTCACCGGCTGGAACGGCCTGGCGATCCGCGCGCTCGCCCGCGCCGGACGCGTGCTCGGACGGGAGGAGTGGATCGACGCCGCCCGGCGCGCGGCGGACGCGGTGCTGCAGCGGCACCTCGTCGACGGCCGCGTCGCGGTGCGCGCCTCCCTCGACGGTGCCGTCTCGGCGGCCCGCCCGGCGCTGGAGGACCTCGGGATGCTGGCCGGCGGGCTCCTCGAGCTCGCCCTGGCGGAGGGCCGCCCGCGCTACGCGGTCGCGGCGCGCACCCTGATCGACGGCGCGCTCGACGCGGCCGACGGCCCGCTGCCGTTCGCGCTGCCCGGGGGAGGAGACCCGGCGCTGACCGCGCGGGGACTCCTGCTCGCGGCCGATCCCTCCGAGGGCGCCTACCCCTCCGGCCTGTCGGCGACGGCGGACGCGGCGCACGAGCTGTACCTGCTCACCGGATCGCAGCGCTACCGGGAGGCGGCCGAGGCGGTCGTCGCCTCGATCGCTCCGGGCGCGGTCCGCCGGCCGATGGGCTTCGGCGCCGTGCTCGGGCTCGCTTCGCGGCTGGCTCGCCCGGTGCGGCAGCTGGTCGTCGTGGGCCCCGGAGCGGCGGAGGCGGTGCAGGGCGCACGGTCCGCCGGGATCGGCGTGCTGGTCGGCGTGTCCGACGAGGGCGCCCGGGACTGGGCGGACGCGGGCTTCGAGCTGTTCGAGGGGCGGATCTCGCGGGAGGGGCTGCCGACCGCCTACTCCTGCGAGGCCTTCGTCTGCGCCCTGCCGACGACCCGCCTCCCGGAGGAGCTGCTCACGCGGCCGTGACCACCAGCGGCGCCTCGGGGTCGACGGCCCACTCGTTGAGCGAGCCGTCGTAGACGACCGCCGTGTGGACTCCGAGCACCGCCAGGGCGAGCGCATCGGCCGTCGCGGCGATCCCGCCGCCGCAGTAGAGGACGATCCGCTCGGCCTGGAGAGCGTCTCCGAACAGCGACCGCAGCCGCTCCGGCGGCAGGAGCGTGTTGTCGGCCCGGTCGACGAGCCGCCCGGCGGGGACGCTCCGCGAGCCCGGCAGGTGTCCGAGGCGGGGTCGGCGCCCCTCCTCCCCGGTGAACTCCTTCGGCGGGACCGCGCAGACCAGCGCCCCGGGAGCCTCGCCGCGCACGACGCTCTCGACGCCGGCCTTGTCGATCCAGAGCGGCCGCTCCTCGCGCACGCTGATGCCTCCGCTCACCGCGGGCTCGACGTGCCCCGTCTCGATCGGGCGCTCCTCCCGCCGCCAGGCAGGGAGCCCGCCGTCGAGCACCGCGACGGCGTCGTGCCCGGCCGAGCGCAGCAGCCACCACACGCGCGAGGCCCACTGGCCGACCGCGGAGTCGTACACGACGACCACCGAGTCGTCGTCGATGCCGAGCGCGGCGGTCGCGGCGGCGAAGCGCTCCGGGTCGAGCCGGGTGAAGGGCAGGGGAGCCGCCGGATCCGACAGCTGCTCGAGCAGGTCGCCGAACACGGCGCCGGGGACATGCCCCTCGAGGAGGTACTGCTCGTCGCCGCTGAGGTAGCCGGGCCGCCCGTCGAAGCCGGGCACGAGCAGCACGCTGGCGTCGACGACGACGAGGTGCTCGCGGCCGAGCTGGTCGGCGAGCCACTGGGTCGAGACGATCGGCCGGGCGAGGTACGGGACGGAGGAGGTGCTCACCCGCCCCACGCTAGGCGCGACCGCCGACATGTGCGTCCCCGCGCGTCACGCACGGTCACGGACGCCACGGGCGCTCAGCACTCGATGACGTTGACCGCGAGGCCGCCCTCGCTCGTCTCCTTGTACTTCGACGACATGTCGATGCCGGTCTGGCGCATCGTCTCGATGACCGCGTCGAGCGAGACGCGGTGGTCGCCGTCGCCGTGCAGCGCGAGGCGGGCTGCGCTCACCGCGGTGGAGGAGGCGATCGCGTTCCGCTCGATGCACGGGATCTGCACGAGGCCGCCGACCGGGTCGCAGGTCAGTCCGAGGTGGTGCTCCATCGCGATCTCGGCCGCGTTCTCGACCTGGCGCGGACTGCCGCCGAGCACCGCGCAGAGCGCTCCGGCGGCCATCGCGCAGGCCGAGCCGACCTCGCCCTGGCAGCCCGCCTCCGCACCGGAGATCGAGGCGTTCGTCTTGCAGAGCGAGCCGATCGCGGTGGCGGTGAGGAGGAAGCGTCGCAGCCCCGCGCGGTCGGCGCCCGGGACGAAGCGGAGGTAGTAGTGCCCGACGGCGGGGATGATGCCCGCCGCTCCGTTCGTCGGAGCCGTCACGACGCGCCCGCCTGCGGCGTTCTCCTCGTTCACCGCGAGGGCGAAGGCGTGGAGCCACTCCACCGAGGTCGCGCGGGCGCGGTCGAGCGGATCCTCCTCGAAGGCCTCGAGCCGCTCGCGCAGCACCGAGGCGCGGCGGCGGACGCCCAGGCCGCCCGGCAGCACGCCGTCGGACGCCAGGCCGTGCTCGACGCAGGCGGCCATGGCATCCCAGATCGCGTCGAGCCGGGCGTCGATGTCGACCCCGGGGTGCAGAGCGCGCTCGTTCGCGGCGGCGATCTCGGCGATGCCGGAGCGGGTCCGATCGCAGGTCGCCAGCAGGTCGAGCCCGGAGACGAAGGGGTAGGGGTGCGGGGCCAGCGCAGCCAGCTCGGCGCGCTCGCCCGCGCGCCGGATGAAGCCGCCGCCGATCGAGTAGTAGGTCTCCTCCCACACCGGCAGCGGGTCGTCTCCGACCCAGACGCTGAAGGTGAGGGCGTTCGGGTGCTCCGGCAGCCTCGTGCGCGGCTCGAAGACGACGTCGTCGCGCGTCATCGCGAGGCGCTGCTCGCCGGCCAGGAGGATCGTCCCCTCCGCGTCGAGGCGCTGCCAGGCCCCGCGCACCAGCGCCGGGTCGCACGTCTCGGGGTCCAGGCCGGCGAGACCGGCGACCACCGCGTCGGGGGTGCCGTGGCCGATCCCGGTGGAGCCGAGCGAGCCGTAGAGGGTGCAGCCCACCCGGCTCACACGGCCGAGGAGCCCGGCGTCGCGGATCCGCTCGGCGAGGGCGAGGGCGGCGCGCATCGGCCCGACGGTGTGCGAGCTGGACGGGCCGATCCCCACGCTGAACAGGTCGAGGACGGAGACGTAGGCGCTCATCCACCGAGACTACGCCGGGGCCGGCGGAGTGCGCCGCCCGAGCCGCGCCCGCGACGAGGAGCCACGGAGATCCGGCGTCGACGAGGGTCTGCGGCGGGTCAGCGCAGCGTCTTGCGCGCCGAGATCTGGCCGGTGTCGAAGCCGAGCAGGTGCAGGCCGCCGTGGAAGCGGGCGTGCTCGACCTTGATGCAGCGGTCCATCACGACGGTCAGGCCCTTCGACTCGCCGTACTCGGCCGCCTCCTGGTTCCAGATCCCCAGCTGCACCCAGACCGTGGGCGCGCCGACGGCGAGGACGTCGTCGATCACGGCGGGGATGTCGCTCGCCTTGCGGAACACGTCCACGATGTCGGGCACGACCGGGAGCTCGGCGAGGCTGCGGTAGACCGGCTGCCCCAGGATCTCGGTGGCGTTCGGGTTCACGAAGTAGAGCTCGTAGTCGCTCGACTGCTGCAGGTAGGTGGCGACGAAGTAGGAGGAGCGGGCCGGGTTCGGCGAGGCGCCGACGATCGCCACGGTCCTCGCGCGGCGGAGGATGTCGAGTCGCCTGCGGGCGTCGGGGCCCACCCAGGTGCGCTGCGAGCGCAGCATCTTCGCCAGCGGCGAGTTCGCCGGGACCGAGCAGCTCAGCCCGTTGGACAGCTGGACGACCGTGTCGGCGGTGTCGGTGGTGCTCATGCTCAGACCTCCACGGCCGGGGTGTGCAGGGTGGTGGTCGTGTCCTCGGGGAGCTCGGTCGGAGCGTCGGGGGTGCCGTGCTCCACGACCGCGCGGGCGAGCGCCTGGTCGAGATCGTAGATGATGTCGTCCGCGTCCTCGATGCCGACGGAGAGGCGGACGAGTCCGGGGAGGACGCCCGCGTGGAGGAGCTGGTCCTCGGTGAGCTGGGCGTGGGTGGTCGAGGCGGGGTGGATCACCAGCGTCTTCGCGTCGCCGATGTTGGCGAGGTGGCTGGCGAGGTCGACCGATTCGATGAAGGTCTGGCCGACGGCGCGGCCGCCCTTGACCACGAAGCTGAAGACCGAGCCCGGTCCCTTCGGCAGGTACTTCTGCGCGCGGTCGTGGTGCGGGTGCGCGGGCAGCCCGGCCCAGTAGACCGCCTCGATGCGGGGGTCGGCGTCGAGCCATTCGGCGACGCGGCGCGCGTTGTCGACGTGCGCCTGGATCCGGTACGGCAGCGTCTCGACGCCCTGGGCGAGCAGGAACGCGGAGTGCGGAGCGAGGACCGGCCCGATGTCGCGCAGCTGCTCCGCGCGCAGGCGCGTGAGGAAGCCGTACTCCCCGAAGTTGCCGTCCCACGACAGGTCTCCGTAGGAGGCGACCGGGTCGTGCAGCAGCGGGAACTTCTCGGGGGAGTAGTGGAAGCGCCCCGACTCGACGACGACGCCGCCGAGCGTGGTGCCGTGTCCGCCGAGGAACTTGGTGGCCGAGTGGATGACGATGTCGGCGCCCCACTCGATCGGGCGGACGAGGTAGGGCGTGGCGACCGTGGAGTCGATGATCAGCGGGATGCCGGCGGCGTGCGCGACCGCGGCGAGGCCCTCGATGTCGGCGATCTCGCCGGAGGGGTTCGCGATCGTCTCGGCGTAGAGCACCTTGGTCTTCTCGGTGATCGCCGCCGCGTAGTCGGCCGGGTCGCTCGAGCGGACGAAGGTGGTGTCCACTCCGAAGCGGCGGAGCGTGACGTCGAGCTGGGTGATCGATCCGCCGTAGAGGTTGGCGGAGGACACCACGTGGTCGCCCGCGCCGACGAGCGCCGCGAAGGTGATGAACTGCGCCGAGAGCCCGGAGGCCGTGGCGACGGCGCCGAGGCCGCCCTCGAGGCTCGCGACGCGCTCCTCGAAGGAGGCGACCGTGGGGTTCGACAGGCGCGAGTAGACGTTGCCGTACTTCTGCAGCGCGAAGCGGGCCGCGGCGTCGGAGGTGTCGTCGAAGACGAAGGCGCTGGTCTGGTAGATCGGCAGAGCGCGGGCGCCCGTCACCGCGTCGGGGATGTTGCCCGCGTGGATCGCACGCGTCTTGAAGCCGTACTCACGATCTGCCATGCGATCGACGCTAGCGGGAGCCGCCGACACCGCCGCGCCGGAGCGACGCATCGCGTAACAGAGCGGCCGCGCGGAGCAGATCGACCGTGCGCGACAGAGCGGTCGAGCGGATCGGAGCGCCGATCAGAGCGCCAGCTGCACCGCGGCCAGTCCCATCGCCGCGATCGCCGCCCACGACACCAGGGCGACGAGCAGCGCGCGCCACCCCGTCGTCACGAGCGCGCGCACCCGGACGGCACTGCCGAGCGCGAAGAGCGCCGCGGCGAGGAGCCAGGTCTGCGCGGTGTCGGCGGCGGCGAGCAGTCCCTCCGGCAGGGGGAGGAGCGTGCGCAGCAGCACCGCGGCGAGGAACCCGACCACGAACAGCGGCACGATCGCCGGGCGCGTCCCGCCGGTCCCGCCGCCGCGCCTCGTGACCGCCGCCGCCACCGCGACCATCGGCGCCAGCATGACCACTCGGGTGAGCTTCACCACGACCGCCACGGCCAGCGCCGACGCTCCCGCCACCTGGGCCGTCGCCACGACCTGGCCCACGTCGTGCACCGAGGCGCCGACCCAGTGCCCGAACTGCACGTCGGAGAGCCCGAGCGGCTGCTGCAGGGCGGGGAGCACCGCGATCGCGAGCGTGCCGCAGAGCGTCACCAGCGCGACCGGCGTCGCCTGCTCCTGCTCCTTCGCCCGGGTCGCGCCGGCCATCGCGCCGATCGCCGAGGCGCCGCAGATCGAGAAGCCGGCCGCGAGCAGCAGCGGCTCCTGCCCGGGCAGCCGGAGCGCCCGGCCCAGCGCCCAGGTCAGGCCGAAGGTGGTCAGGACGATCGCGACGACGACCAGGATCGCGCCCCAGCCCAGCGCAGCGATGTCGATCAGCGAGAGCTTCAGTCCGAGCAGGACGATGCCGGTGCGCATCAGCGAGCGGGACGAGAACTTCAGGCCCGGCGCCAGCGCCCCGCTCAGCAGGGGGCGCGCCGCGGGCAGCTGCGCCACGAGGATCCCGAGCGCGACCGCCGCGGTCAGCATCGGCACTGCCGGCACCGTCGCGTGCAGCAGGGCCGCGATCATCGCCGCGACGGCGCAGGCCGCGACGCCCGGGCCCAGCCGCCGGATCAGACCCACGAGGGCAGCCACATGTGGGCCTGCCAGAAGGCGAAGGAGGTCTGCGCGCCGATCCAGAGCGGCAGGAAGTAGGCCGTCAGCGCCGCCGCCGCCACCGCGAAGACGAGCACCACGAGGACGCCCCGGGTGCGCCGCCTCCGCTCGTCGCCCGGACTCCCGATCACGATCCCGGCCGTCAGCGCCAGCGCCAGCATCATGTAGGGCTCGAAGACGACGCAGTAGAACTGGAACACCGTGCGGTCGAGGTAGAGCAGCCACGGCAGGTAGCCCGCGACGATCCCCATCAGCACGAAGCCGGTGCGCCACTCCCGGTACCGCGCGAGCCGGTAGAGGAGGTACACCAGCGCCAGGACTCCGGCGTACCAGATGAGCGGATTGGCGACCGAGGTGATCGCCTCGTCGCAGCGTGCGGCGGTGCAGCCGTCGACGCCCGTCGCCTGGTCGACGAAGTACATGCTGGTCGGCCGGAGCATGAGCAGCCAGGTGAGCGGGTTCGCCTCGTAGGGGTGCGAGGCCCGCAGGTTGATCGAGTAGTCGTACATCTGCACGTGGTAGTGCCAGAGGCTCTGCGCCCAGTCCGGCACCCACGCCAGAGCCCCGGTCCAGGCGTTGCCGGGGGCCTCCGACGCCCACTGCCGGGCCCATCCGCCGGAGGTGCGCAGCCAGCCCGTCCAGGTGACGAGGTAGGCGATCAGGGCGATCGGCACGACCAGGAGGAAGGTGACCGGACCCTGCTTGAGGATCGCGCCGCTGCCCCAGAACGGCACGCCCGCGCGGCGCCGCATCAGCGCGTCGACGACCACCGCGTACACGCCGTACGCCGCGAGGAAGTAGACGCCCGTCCACTTCACGCCCGCGGCCAGGCCGAAGAGCACGCCGGCCGCGAGCAGCCAGGGCCGCCACCACAGGACCGGCCCCCAGCTCGGCAGCGCTCCCGCCGCCACCTTCCGCGCCAGCTGCAGGTCGGCCCAGCGCCGGTCCAGCAGCACCGCCGCGACCCCGCAGAGCGCGACGAACATCAGGATCCCGTCCAGGAGCGACACCCGCGACATCACGATCGCGTGGCCGTCGAGCGCGAGCATCAGCCCCGCGAAGGAGGAGAGGAGGGTGGAGCGGAACAGGAGGCGGCCGATCACGATCACCAGCGCGACGGCGAGGATCCCCACGACGGCGGTCGCGACGCGCCAGCCGACGCTGTCGTCCGCGCCGAACACGCCCATCCCGAGCCCGATGATCCATTTGCCCAGCGGCGGATGCACCACGAAGGACGGCGCCCCCGTGAAGGTGTCCACGTCGCCGGCCGCGAAGCCTGGGTCCGGGTTCTCGGGCCAGGCGCCCTCGAACCCGAGGTTCCAGAGGGTCCAGGCGTCCTTCACGTAGAAGGTCTCGTCGAACACGAGCGAGCGCGGGTGGCCGAGGTTCCACAGCCGCAGCACCGCGGCCAGGGCGACCACCAGCAGCGGCAGTCCGAGCTCGTACAGCCGGCGGCGCGCGGGGGAGGCGACGAGCCGGGTGTGCAGGTCGTCGAACCAGGAGCCGCGCGGCACGTCCGGGAGCGGGGTGCGCTCGCGCGGGGCGGACGCCTCGGCGGGCTCCACCGGGACCGAGCGCGCCGATCCCGCCGCGTCCAGGAGCAGGTCGTCGAAGTCGCGCTGCGGTCGGTCCGTCACCCGGCCATGCTAACGGGGCGCCTCCTCCCGGGACGGCGGCGATCCGCGGCGGGAGGCCCCGGACCCGGCCTGGGAGACTGGCGGCATGATCATCCTCGCCGGCACTCCCATCGGAAACCTCGGCGACGCCTCCCGCCGGCTCGTGGAGGCGCTGGGCTCCGCCCGCCACGTCGCCGCCGAGGACACGCGCGTGACCATCCAGCTGATGCGCGCCCTGGGCGTCGAGAACCGGCCCGCCCTCTACGCCCTGCACGACCACAACGAGCGCGAGCGCGCCGCCGAGCTGGTGGAGCTGGCCCGCGAGGAGGACCTGCTCGTGCTGAGCGATGCTGGCATGCCCACGGTCTCGGACCCGGGCTACCACCTGGTCGAGGCGGCGGTGGCGGCGGGAGTCGCGGTCACCGCGCTGCCCGGTCCCTCGGCGGTGCTCATGGCGCTCGCCGTGTCCGGGCTCCCGACGGATCGCTTCAGCTTCGAGGGGTTCCTGCCCCGCCGGCACGGCGAGCGGGTCTCGACCTTCCGGGCGCTCGTCGACGAGCGGCGCACCATGGTCTTCTTCGAGTCCCCGCACCGGATCGGCGACGCGCTCGCCGACCTGGTCGAGGCGATGGGCCCGGAGCGGCGCGTCGTCGTCTGCCGCGAGCTCACCAAGATGTTCGAGGAGGTCCGGCGCGGCACGGCGGCCGAGCTGGCCGAGTGGGCGGCCGACGGCCTGCGCGGCGAGATCTGCCTGGTCGTCGAGGGAGCCCCCGCGCGGGAGGCGTCGCTGGAGGACGCGCTGGCCGACGTGCTGGCCCGCGTCGAGGCCGGATCGCGGCTCAAGGAGGCGTCGGCCGAGGTCGCCGAGATCACCGGGCTCTCCCGCCGCGCGCTCTACGAGGCGGCGCTCGCCTCCCGCCGCGGCTGAGGGCTCCCTCCCCGGCGGCGACCGCGGCCGGTCGTCCACAGCGTCCGTCACACGCCGGGAGCGGTGCCGCACGGTGAATAGGATGGTCGCCATGTCCGACGGCGCCTCCTTCTACCTCACGACCCCGATCTTCTACGTGAACGACGTCCCGCACATCGGGCACGCGTACACCGAGGTCGCCGCCGACGTGCTCACCCGCTGGCACCGCCAGGCGGGCGACGACACCTGGCTGCTGACCGGCACCGACGAGCACGGCCAGAAGATCCTCCGCACCGCCACCGCCAACGGCACGACCCCCCAGGAGTGGGCCGACCGCCTCGTGAGGACCGCCTGGCAGCCGCTGCTCGAGACCATCGACATCGCCAACGACGACTTCATCCGCACCACGGACGCGCGGCACGAGGTCAACGTCCAGAAGTTCCTGCAGAAGCTGTACGACGAGGACGCGATCTACACCGGCGAGTACGAGGGCTACTACTGCGTGGGCTGCGAGGAGTACAAGCAGCTGTCCGACCTCGAGGAGGGCACCGGCGACTACGACGGCCAGTACGTCTGCAAGATCCACTCGAAGCCGGTCGAGCTGCTGAAGGAGAAGAACTACTTCTTCAAGATGAGCGAGTACACCGAGCGGCTGCTCGCGCTCTACGAGGAGCGGCCCGACTTCGTCCAGCCCGAGTCGGCGCGCAACGAGGTCGTCAGCTTCGTCCGCCAGGGCCTGGCCGACCTGTCGATCTCGCGCTCCAGCTTCGACTGGGGCGTGAAGGTCCCGTGGGACGACTCGCACGTGGTCTACGTCTGGTTCGACGCGCTGCTCAACTACATCACCGCGGTCGGCTACGGCCAGGACGAGGCGGAGTTCGAGCGCCGCTGGCCGGCGACCCACATCGTCGGCAAGGACATCCTGCGGTTCCACGCGGTGATCTGGCCCGCCATGCTCATGGCCGCGGGCCTCGAGGTCCCCCGGCAGGTGTTCGGCCACGGCTGGCTGCTGGTCGGCGGCGAGAAGATGTCGAAGTCGAAGCTCACCGGCATCGCGCCCGAGCAGATCACCGACACCTTCGGCTCCGACGCCTTCCGCTACTACTTCCTCCGGGCCATCACCTTCGGCCAGGACGGCTCGTTCTCGTGGGAGGACCTGTCGGCGCGCTACCAGTCCGAGCTCGCGAACGGCTTCGGCAACCTCGCCTCGCGGGTCGTCGCGATGCTGCACCGCTACTACGACGGCGTCGTGCCCGCGCCGGGCGAGCCGACCGAGGCGGAGGAGCGAGTGCAGCGCACCGTCGCCGAGGCCGCAGCGTCGGCCGACCGGTCGATCGACGCGCTCGCGATCCACGACGCGATCACCGCCGTGTGGAGCATCGTCGAGGAGCTCAACGGCTACATCACCGAGCAGGAGCCGTGGGCACTGGCCAAGCGCGAGGAGCGGGAGCGCCTCGGCACGGTGCTCTACACCGCGACGGAGGGGCTCCGCGCCCTGGCCGTGCTGCTCTCGCCGGTCGTGCCGCGCGCGACGGCGTCCCTCTGGGAGGCGCTCGGCGTGACGGAGTCGCTGGGCGCCCTCACCGCCCAGCCGATCCGCGAGGCGGGCCGGTGGGGAGTCCTCCCCGTCGGCACCACCGTCGGCACGCTCGCCGCGCTCTTCCCGCGCATCGAGGCTCCCGCGTCCTGACGGCCGCGCCTCGAATTGTGGACCGAGCAGCCGAGCGGTGCGGAGTCGCCGACGGAGGATCCGCAGGAGAGTGCCCGATGACCGCGATCCGACCGCGGGGGGCCGGGTGCGAGCGGCCCTTCGCTCCGTGGACGGCGGGGCGCTGATGGCGCGCGAGGTCCTCGACGCTCTCGGGCAGGCGGCCGAGCTCACCCGGCGCCACGTCGGGCACCCCGAGCGCGCCGCCGCGCTCGCCCTGCGCCTGCACCGGGTGACCGCTCCGACCGAGCTCGTCTACACCCGGTTCCCGCCGACCCTCAGCCTGGTGCTGGCCGGCCGGAAGCGCTCTGTGGTCGGCGACTCCGACGAGCGGTGGGGCGCCGGCCGCTTCCTGATCACCCCCGTCGACCTGCCGGTGGTGGCGGCCGTCGTGGAGACCGGCGACCGCGGCGACTTCCTGTCGGCCAACTGGCATCTCGACCCGCTCGTGGTGGCCGAGATCGCGGCGCTCGCCCCCCGGACGGCCCCGCGGGCTCCCGCCCCGCGGATCGGCACGGTCACGGAGGAGATGGCCGACTCGCTGCGCCGACTCTTCCGTCTGCTCGACGCCCCCGCCGACATCCCGGTGCTGGCCCCCGCGATCACGCGCGAGCTCGTGCTGCGGCTGCTGCAGACGGACCAGGCGCCCCGGCTGCTCGCCGCGTCCATCACCGTCCGCTCGGAGGCCGTCTCCCGTGCGGTCGAGGCGATGAGCGCGTCGCTCTCGCGCGGCTGGACCCTCGGCGCGCTCGCCGCGGAGGCGGGCACCAGCGTGCCCACGCTCACCCGCCGCTTCCGCGAGCTGACCGGGATGTCGCCGCTGGGCTACCTGCGGCGGCTCCGCCTGGGGGAGGCCAGGAGACTGCTCCTGGTCCGGGGCGACACCGCCGCGCAGGCCGCGGCCGCGGTCGGCTACGCGAGCGCGTCGCACTTCGGGCGCGACTACCGCCGCGCCTACGAGACGACCCCCGCGGCCGACGCCGCGCTCCACCCCGGGCCGCTCGTCCAGATCCACTGAGCGGCGGGCGCTGTCGCGGGGACTCCGAGCGGCGCGTGACGCGGCATCAGACGCGGGCGCCGACGATCCCTCCGTCGACGTCGAGCGTCGTGCCGTGGACGTACGAGGCCTCGTCCGAGACGAGCCAGCGCACGGCCAGGGCGATCTCGTCCGGACGTCCGGGCCGGCCGGCGGGGGCGGACGCGGTCATCTGCTCCAGGATCGCCGCGGCGTGCTCGTTGCCGGGCGCGACGGCGACCACGCGCACGCCGCTCGGGCCGTACTCGGCCGCCCACGCCCGCGTGAGGTGCTCCAGCGCCGCCTTGGTCGCGGGGTAGAGCGCGGTCCCGGGCGTTCCCACCCGTCCCATCCACGAGGTGATGTTGACGACCACTCCGCTCCCGCGCTCGGCCATGGCCGGGGCGATCGCCGCGACGAGCTGGTGCGGCACGCGGATGTTCGTGGTGAGGAGGGACTCGACGTCGGCGTCGCTGAGGTCGGCGGTCGGCCCCACCGGGAACACTCCGGCGTTGTTGACGAGGACGTCGATCCGCCCGTCGAGGAGGGTCAGCGCCCGGGCGGCGACGGCGCGGGTCTCCTCCGGCGTGCCCGCGAGGTCGGCGACGAGCGCGGAGGCGGTGCCCCCGACGGCGCGGATGCCGCGGACGACGGACCCGACCCGCTCGGGGTCGCGTCCGTGCACGAGGACGTGAGCGCCGGCCCCGGCGAGCCGGCGGGCGATGGCCGCGCCGATCCCGCTCGAGGATCCGGTGACGAGGGCGTGGCGCCCGGCGAGGGAGCCGGGTGCGGAAGGGGCGAGGAGCTCGGTGTCTGTCATGGCTCCAGCCTCCCGGCGGCGCGGGAGGCGGGCTGTCCCGATCCGATCGGGTGCTGACCCGATCCGCTCAGGGCGCCTCAGCGGCCGCCTCTCGGCCCTCGTCCACCCGGGACTCCGGTCCGCGCGAGCCCTCCCGGTAGCCTGGAGCGCATGACCGACAGCCAGCACGTCCGCTCCCGCGAGGCCTCGTCCGGCCGCGACCTGACGTACCCGCCGCTGCCCGAGGCGCTCGTCGTCCCCGTCTACGACAACCACACGCACCTCGAGATCGCCGACGGCCTCGAGCCGCTCGACCACCGCGAGCAGCTCGACCGGGCCTCCACCGTCGGGGTCCGCGGCGTCGTCCAGGTCGGCACGGACGTCGAGACGAGCCGCTGGTCGGCCGAGCAGGCGGCGAGCGAGCCGCGCATGCTGGCCGCCGTCGCGATCCACCCCAACGAGGCGCCCGAGCTGGAGCAGCGCGGCGAGCTCGACGCCGCCCTCGCCGTGATCGCCGAGCTGGCGGAGCAGCCGCGGGTGCGCGCCATCGGCGAGACCGGGCTCGACTTCTTCCGCACCGGCGAGAGCGGCCGCGCCGCGCAGTTCCGCTCCTTCGAGGAGCACATCCGCATCGCGAAGGAGCACGACCTCGCGCTGCAGATCCACGACCGCGACGCGCACCGCGAGGTCATCGACACCCTGCGCCGCGTCGGCGCCCCCGAGCGCACCGTCTTCCACTGCTTCTCCGGGGACGCGGAGATGGCGCGGATGTGCACGGACGAGGGCTGGTACCTCTCCTTCGCCGGCACCGTGACGTTCAAGAACGCCGAGCCGCTGCGGGAGGCGCTCGTCGCGACCCCGCGGCACCTCATCCTGGTCGAGACCGACGCGCCGTACCTCACTCCGTCGCCCTTCCGCGGCCGCCCGAACGCGCCCTACCTCCTCCCGCACACCCTGCGCTCGATGGCCGCGACCCTCGAGACCGACGTCGGCCACCTGGCCGCGACGATCGCCTCGAACACGGAGGCCGTGTACGGCGAGTGGGGCGGCGAGGTCGGCTCCGAGCCGACGGAGCCGGTCGGACCCCTCGCATGAGCGGCCGCCACGCCGCCGAGCCGACGGCCGCCGCGATCCCGCGCCTGCTCGGCCCGGCCGAGATCCGCGACCTCGCCGGCCTGCTCGACGTCACGCCGACCAAGAAGCTCGGCCAGAACTTCGTGCACGACGCCAACACGGTCCGCCGCATCGTCAAGCTCGCTCGGGTGCGCCCGGGGGAGACCGTCGTCGAGATCGGCCCCGGCCTCGGATCGCTGACCCTCGGCCTGCTCGAGGCGGGCGCGCAGGTCGTGGCCGTCGAGATCGACGGGCGCCTCGCCGAGCAGCTGCCGCGCACCGTCGAGCTGATGGCGCCGGGCGCCGATCTCGCGGTCGTGCACGCCGACGCGATGAAGGTGCTCGACCTGCCGGGGGAGCCGGTCCGGCTCGTCGCCAACCTCCCGTACAACATCTCGGTGCCGGTGCTCCTGCACTTCCTCGAGCACTTCGCCAGCATCCGGTCCGGAGTGGTGATGGTGCAGTCCGAGGTCGGGCACCGGCTCGCCGCCGGTCCCGGCTCCAAGGTCTACGGCGGCCCGAGCGTCAAGGCGGCGTGGTTCGGCTCCTGGACGACGGGCGGCGCGGTCTCGCGTCAGATCTTCTGGCCGGTGCCGAACGTCGACAGCGTGCTCGTCGCGTTCGACCGCGGCGAGGAGCCGGGCGACGAGACCCTGCGCCGCGCCGTCTTCGCGGTCGTCGACGCGGCGTTCGCGCAGCGGAGGAAGATGCTCCGCCAGTCGCTCGCGACCCTCTTCGGCGACAGCGCCGCGGCGATCGTCGCGCTCGAGCGGGCCGGCGTCCCGCAGACCGCGCGCGGCGAGGAGCTGGACGTCGCCGCCTTCGTCCGCCTGGGCCGCGAGCTCGATCCGGCGCGGGTCCCCGTGCGCGGCGCGGCGGTGCCCGACGGGTCGCTGGCGGAGACCGACGGGGACGACGCGGACGGCGACGGGGAGCCCGCCCCGGGTGCGGACGAGGGCGCCTCCGCCACCCTGTAGCGTGGATGCATGGCCCACCGCGCGACGTCGAACCGGGTCCACGCGCGGGCGCCAGGCAAGATCAACGTGTTCCTCAAGGTCGGCGCCGTGCGCGACGACGGGTACCACGAGCTGGCCACCGCGTTCCAGTCGCTCTCCCTCTACGAGGACGTGTTCGCGGAGGAGGCGGCCGACTTCTCGGTCTCCTTCTCGGGCACGATCGACACCTCCCGCCTGGCCGTCGACGGCTCCAACCTCGCGATCAAGGCGGCTCGGGCGCTCGCCCGGGCGACCGGCTACCGCGGCGGCGTGCACCTCGAGATCGAGAAGAACGTCCCCATCGCCGGCGGCATGGGCGGCGGCTCGGCCGACGCAGCCGCGACCCTGCTCGCCTGCGACGCGCTCTGGGGCACGGCGTGCACGAGGGAGCAGCTGCTCGGCATCGCCGCGAGCCTCGGCGCCGACGTCCCCTTCTCCTTCACCGGCGGCACCGCGATCGGGGTCGGCCGAGGCGACGAGCTGAGCCCGGCGCTCGCCAAGGGCCGCTTCGAGTGGGTGCTGGTCCTCTCGGAGGAGGGCCTGTCGACCCCCGAGGTCTACAGCGAGCTCGACCGGCACCGCGAGCGCCACCTGCACGACTTCCGCCCGATCTCGGCGACCCCCGCCATCGATCCCAACGTGCTGCAGGCCCTCCGCGCCGGCGACGCCGCCATGCTCGCCGACGCGATGCACAACGACCTGCAGGCGCCGGCGCTGCACCTGCAGCCAGGGCTCGCCCGCATCCTCGAGCTCGGCGAGGGCCGCGGAGCGCTCGGCGGCCTCGTCTCGGGGTCCGGCCCGACCGTCGCGTTCCTCGCTCCGGACGCCGATGCGGCGGCCGACCTGCAGCGCGAGCTGAGCTCCGCGCGGCTGAGCGCCGTGCGGGTGTCCGGCCCGGTCCACGGGGCTCGCCTGCTCTCGACCTAGTCGCGGAGGCGGTGCCTCCGGAGCGGGGCCCGCGAGCCTCGCGCCCGGCGCCCTCCACAGACGGTCCGCAGAGAAGTTCCGACCTCGTGGCTTAGAGTGCCGCTCATGTCCCGCCGAGCCACCCTCTTCGCGATCCTCTCCGGGATCGTGGCCGCCGTCGTCGCCCTCGCGGCCGCCGAGGTCGTCGCGGTCTTCACCGGAGCGGGCGGCAGTCCGCTGGTCGCGGTCGGCGGCTTCGTCATCGACATCGTGCCCCCGGGCGTGAAGGACACGGTCATCGCGCTCTTCGGCACCGGCGACAAGCTCGTGCTGCTGGTCTCGATCGGCCTCGCGATCGCGCTGCTGGCCGTCGGCGCGGGAGTCCTCGAGTACCGCCGCCCGCCGTTCGGCGTGCTGCTGCTGGCCGTCGTCGCGGGCGCCGGTGCGCTCGCCGCCGTCAGCCGCGAGGGCGCCTCCGGGATCGACGCGGCGCCGAGCGTCGTGGGCATGGTGGCCGGTGCCGCGGTGCTGCGCTCGGCCTCCGTCCGCCTCCGCGGCTGGCAGGAGGAGCGCGAGAGCGACTCCCCGGACCGCCGGTCGTTCCTCCGCCTGGTCGGGATCGCCGGAGTCGCCGCGGTCGCCGCCGGCATCGGCGCCCGCTTCCTCACGTCCGCCTCCGCCGCCGTCACCGCCGTGCGCGAGGCCGTGTCCCTGCCGGCTCCCGCCTCGGCCGCCGCGCCCGTCCCGGCGGGCGCCGTGCTCGACGACATCGACGGCATCAGCTCCTACGTCACTCCCAACTCCTCGTTCTACCGGATCGACACCGCGCTCTCGGTGCCGTCGGTCGAGCCCGCCGACTGGTCGCTGAAGATCACCGGCATGGTGGAGGAGGAGATCGAGATCACCTGGGACGAGCTGCTCGCACTGCCGCTCGAGGAGCACCTGGTCACCCTGTCCTGCGTGTCCAACGAGGTCGGCGGCGACCTGATCGGCACCGCCCTCTGGCTGGGCTACCCGATCCGCGAGCTGCTGGCCCGGGCCCGGCCGACCGCCGGCGCCGACATGGTGCTCTCGCGGAGCATCGACGGCTTCACCGCCTCCAGCCCGCTCGACGTGCTGCTGGACGAGGACCGCGCGAGCCTGCTCGCCGTCGGGATGAACGGCGAGCCGCTTCCGGTCGAGCACGGCTTCCCCGTCCGGATGGTCGTCCCCGGCCTCTACGGCTACGTCTCGGCGACGAAGTGGGTCGTCGAGCTGAAGGTCACGACCTTCGCGGAGGACCTGGCCTACTGGTCGACGCGCGGCTGGACCGAGCGCGGGCCGATCAAGATCGAGTCGCGGATCGATGTGCCGCGCCAGGGCCAGCCCGTCGAGGCGGGGACGGTCGCCGTGGCGGGAGTCGCCTGGGCGCCGCACACCGGCATCGCGAAGGTGGAGGTGCAGATCGACGGCGGCGCCTGGCAGGAGGCGCGCCTCGCCGAGCAGGTCACCGCGGACACGTGGATCCAGTGGGTCCTCGAGTGGGACGCGACGGTCGGCGACCACGTCGTGACCGTGCGCGCCACCGACGCGGACGGCACGGTGCAGACCACGGTCGAGCGCCCGCCCGCTCCCGACGGTGCCACGGGACTGCACCGCCGCTCGGTGTCCGTCTCGGAGCCGGCACCCGCGGGCTGAGGTCCGGGGGCCGCGACCCGGCCGCACTGTGATCGACCCGCGGCGGACCGCTCAGGCGGCACCGCCTAGGCTGGATCCCTATGGCACATCTGCTGGGCGCCGAGGCGCTGCGACTCGAGTACCCCACACGCGTGATCTTCGACGACGTCTCCCTGGGGATCGAGGAGGGCGACCGCATCGGGATCGTCGGACGCAACGGCGACGGCAAGTCGACCCTCCTGCGCCTGCTCGCGCAGCGCATCGAGCCGGACAGCGGCCGCGTCACGCACCGCCGCGGCGTCACGCTCGGGATGCTCGACCAGGCCGACACGGTCGACGAGGACCTCACCGTCGCCCAGGCCGTCGTCGGCGGGCTCCAGGAGCACGAGTGGGCGGGCGACGCGCGCACCCGAGACGTGATCGCGGGCCTGCTGCGCGACGTCCCCTGGGACGGAGTGGTCGGCTCCCTCTCGGGCGGCCAGCGGCGCCGGGTCGCCCTCGCGAAGCTGCTCGTCGGCGACTGGGACGTCGTCTTCCTCGACGAGCCCACCAACCACCTCGACGTCGAGGGCATCGCCTGGCTCGCCGAGCACCTCAAGCGCCGCTGGGCGGCGTCGTCGGGCGGGCTCGCGGTCGTCACCCACGACCGGTGGTTCCTCGACGAGATCTGCACCGCCACCTGGGAGGTGCACGACCGCCTCGTCGAGCCGTTCGAGGGCGGGTACGCGGCGTACATCCTGCAGCGCGTCGAGCGCGACCGGATGGCGTCGACCATGGAGGCCAAGCGCCAGAACCTGATGAAGAAGGAGCTCGCCTGGCTCCGGCGCGGCGCCCCCGCCCGCACGGCCAAGCCCAAGTTCCGGATCGACGCCGCGAACCAGCTGATCGAGGACGAGCCCCCGGTGCGCGACTCGGTCTCGCTCTCGCAGCTCGCCGTCTCGCGCCTGGGCAAGGACGTCGTCGACCTGCTCGACGTCACCGTCCGCTACGGCGAGCGGACCGTCCTCAACCGCATCGAGTGGCGGATCGCGCCCGGCGAGCGCACCGGCATCCTGGGCGTGAACGGCGCCGGCAAATCGACCCTCCTCGGCCTGGTCGCGGGCAGCGTGGAGCCGACGAGCGGCCGGGTGAAGCGCGGCACCACCGTGCGCGTCGCGATTCTCGACCAGCAGCTGCGCGAGCTGACCGGTGTCCAGCACCGGCCCGTCCGCGAGATCATCGCGGAGCAGCGCACCAGCTACTCCATCGGCGGCAAGGAGATGACTCCGGGCCAGCTGCTCGAGCGGCTCGGCTTCTCGAGCGCGCAACTCTCGACGCCGGTGAAGGACCTCTCGGGCGGTCAGCGCCGGAGGCTCCAGCTCCTGCTCATCCTGCTCAGCGAGCCCAACGTGCTGATCCTCGACGAGCCGACCAACGACCTCGACACCGACATGCTCGCCGCGATCGAGGACCTGCTCGACTCCTGGCCGGGCACCCTCCTCGTCGTCTCGCACGACCGGTACCTGCTCGAGCGCGTCACCGACCAGCAGTACGCCGTGATGGACGGCGCGTTCCGCCACCTGCCCGGCGGAGTCGAGCAGTACCTCGATCTGCGCCGCGCGCTCGAGAAGGGCGCGCCCGCGGGGGCCTCGTCGGGCTCCTCCTCCGCCGCGCCGGCGTCGAGCGGGCTCGCGGGGGCCGAGCGCCGCACCGCCGAGAAGGAGGTGTCGGCGATCGACCGGCGCCTGCACAAGCTCACGCAGCTGACGAAGACCGTGCACGAGAAGATGGCGACGCACGACCAGGACGACTACGACGGCATCCTGGCGCTCAACGCCTCGCTCCGCGCCTACGAGGACGAGGCGGCAGAGCTCGAGATGCGCTGGCTGGAGCTCTCGGAGCAGCTCGAGGGCTGACGCCGCTCTCCTCCGCGGCGCCGGCAGCTGTCCCGTACCGCCTGGGCGGGACGCTGTCGTGAGCCTGGGCCGACCGGCTCAGCCGAAGTCGAGGGAGAGCTTGCGGAGGAGCTGCGCCAGCCGCTCCTGCTGGGCGTGGGTGAGCGCGCCGAGCAGCTCCTGCTCCGCGTCGACCAGGCGGGTGATCGCCGCGTCGACCCGGGCGAGTCCCGACGGCGTCATCTGCACCAGCACGCCGCGCCCGTCGTTCGGGTCGTCGAGGCGCTCGACCAGGTCGCGCTCGACCAGCCGGTCGATGCGGTTGGTCATGGTGCCGCTGGTGACCATGGTCGCCTGGAGGAGCTGCTTGGGGCTCATCCGGTAGGGCGCGCCCGCGCGCCGCAGCGCGGAGAGCACGTCGAACTCCCACGTCTCGAGCTCCGACCGGCCGAAGGCGCTGCCGCGCGCGCGCTCGAGCTGCTTGGCCAGCCGGCGCATCCGCGAGAAGACCTGGAGCGGCGTGAAATCGAGATCGGGCCGCTCCCGGACCCAGGCGTCGACGATCCCGTCGACCTCGTCATTCGCACTCACCCGTCCATTGTGGCGGCTGGGCGGCTCGGGGGACGCCGGGAGGCGGACGGGCCGGGAGGCCCCCGCCTCCCGGGCCGCCGTCGCCCGCCCGAGCGGCGGCCGCCCGCGCCCGAGGCGGGGCCGGGGGCGCGGGGATGGCAGGATGGACGGCGCGCGATCGCGCGGTCCGCCATGGTGTAACGGCAGCACGGCAGCCTTTGGAGCTGTCCGGTCCAGGTTCGAATCCTGGTGGCGGAGCGGCACCAGGACGGTGCGCTCACGGAGGAGAACGCGAAGAACATGGCAGACAGCACGCTCGCCGTCGTGATCCTGGCGGCAGGCCAGGGCACCCGCATGAAGTCCCGCACCCCGAAGGTCCTGCACCGCCTCGCCGGGAGGCCGCTGCTCGGGCACGTGCTCGACACGGCCGCCTCGCTCGACGCGGCGCACGTCGTCACCGTGGTGCGCCACGAGCGCGACCGGGTCTCCGAGGCCGTCCTCGAGCACACGCCCTCCGCGCTGGTGGTGGACCAGGACGAGACGCCCGGCACCGGCCGCGCGGTCGAGCAGGGCCTCGCGGCGCTCCCGGAGACCTTCGCCGGCACGGTCGTCGTGCTGAGCGCCGACGTCCCGCTGCTGGACGCGCCGACCCTCCGCCGCCTGCTCGACGAGCACCTCGCCGCGGCGAACGCGCTCACCATGCTCTCCTGCGTGCTCGAGGATCCGACCGGCTTCGGCCGGATCGTCCGCGGCGCCGACGGAGCCTTCGCCTCCATCGTGGAGCAGAAGGACGCCAGCCCCGACGAGCTCGACCTCACCGAGATCAACGCCGGCGTCTACGCCTTCGACGCCGCCGCGCTCCGCTCGGTCATCGGCGCGATCGGCACCGAGAACGCCCAGCGGGAGAAGTACCTCACCGACGCCGCCGCCGCGCTCAAGGCCGCCGGCCGCGCGATCGAGGCCGTCCCCGTGCAGGACCGCTGGCTCGTGGCCGGGATCAACGACCGCGCCCAGCTCGCCGACGCGGCGGTCGAGCTCAACGCGCGCATCGTGCGCCGCTGGCAGCTCGAGGGCGTCACGATCCAGGACCCGGCGACCACCTGGATCGACGTGGACGCGGTCCTCGCCCCGGACGTCGAGATCCTCCCGGGCACGCAGATCAAGGGCCCGACCGTCATCGCCACCGGCGCGGTCATCGGCCCGGACACCACGCTCGACTCCTGCGAGGTCGGCGAGGACGCGGTCGTGAAGCGCTCCGACGCGACGCTCGCCGTGATCGGCGCGAAGGCCCAGGTCGGCCCGTTCTCGTTCCTCCGCCCCGGCACCGTGCTCGGCGCCCGCGGCAAGATCGGCACCTACGTCGAGACCAAGAACGCCGTCATCGGCGAGGGATCGAAGGTCCCGCACCTCTCCTACGTCGGCGACGCGGTCATCGGCGAGGAGTCGAACATCGGCGCCGGCTCGATCTTCGCCAACTACGACGGGGTGAGCAAGGCGTCCTCCGTGGTGGGCTCGCACGTGCGTGCGGGGTCGCACAACGTCTTCGTCGCCCCCGTTAGAATCGGTGACGGAGCGTACACGGGCGCCGGCACGGTCATCCGCAAGGACATCCCCGCCGGAGCCCTCGGGATCACCGTCGCTCCGCAGCGCAACATGGCCGGGTGGGTGCAGACCCACCGTCCGGGCACCGCAGCGGCCGACGCCGCCGAGGCGGCCCTGGCGTCGGATCCCACCGGATCCGACCAGGCGCCCACCGGAGGAAGCGGAGCACAGTGACCGGCATCACCGCCAGCAACAAGAAGAGCCTGGTCCTCGTCTCGGGGAGGGCGCATCCGGCACTGGCGGAAGCGGTCGCCGCCGAGCTCGGGACCGAGCTCGTCACGACCGAGGGGCGCACCTTCGCCAACGGCGAGCTCTACGTCCGCTACGGCGAGTCGGTCCGCGGAGGCGACGTGTTCGTCCTCCAGTCGCACACGTCCCCGATCAACGAGTGGCTGATGGAGCAGCTGATCATGGTCGACGCGCTCAAGCGCGCCTCCGCCAAGCGGATCACCGTGGTCGCCCCGTTCTACCCCTACGCGCGCCAGGACAAGAAGGGCCGCGGCCGCGAGCCGATCTCGGCCCGCCTCGTCGCCGACCTCTTCAAGGCGGCGGGAGCCGACCGGATCATGTCGGTCGACCTCCACGCGGCGCAGATCCAGGGCTTCTTCGACGGCCCCGTCGACCACCTCTTCGCGATGCCGGTGCTGCTCGAGCACTTCCGCGAGAAGCTCGACCCCTCGACCCTCACCATCGTCTCGCCCGACATGGGCCGCGTCCGCGTCGCCGACATCTGGAGCGACAAGCTCGGCGTCCCGCTGGCGATCATCCACAAGCGCCGCGACCCGAAGGTCGCCAACCAGGTCTCCGTCCACGAGATCGTCGGCGAGGTGAAGGGCCGCGTCTGCCTCCTCGTCGACGACCTCATCGACACCGGGCGCACCATCGCGAAGGCGGCCGAGGCGCTGAAGAAGGCGGGCGCGATCGGCGTGGTCGTCGCGGCCACCCACGCCGTCTTCTCGGACCCGGCGGTCGAGCTCCTGAGCTCCGAGTTCATCGACTCGGTCGTCGTCACCGACACCCTGCCGCTGCCGGCGGAGAAGACCTGGGACCGCCTGACGATCCTGCCCATCGCTCCGCTGCTGGCCCGCGCCATCCACGAGGTCTTCGACGACGGCTCCGTGACGTCGATGTTCGACGGCGACGCGTAGGACCCCGCGCCCCGGGTGCGTCCTGCACCGCGCCCCCGGGTCCCGCCCCGGCTCCACCGCCTAGGGTGAGGCCGTGCCCCAGCGTTCGGATGCGACCCTCGCCCTGGCGGCGGTCTTCCTGGTCTGGTCGCCGGCCGCCGCCGCGGCGGGCTGGTGGCTGCTCCTCGGGCTCGCTGTCGCTGCGGCCGCCGCGGCCCTGAGCGCCGTCGCCGATGCCGGGCGCACCGTCCACGACGGCCCCTCCTCCGAGTGGCTCGGGATCGTCGGGCGCGCCTTCGCCTCGGCCGCGCTGGCCCTGACCGCGGCCCAGTCGGTCCTCGGGGGAGCGGCCCGGCCCCTGGCCGTCCTGCTGCTCGTGGCCGTCGCGCTCTTCGGCCTGCGCGGCGGGCGCCTCCCCGTCCGCCCGGTCCTGCTCCTCGTCGGTGCGGTCGTCGTTCTGCTGGCCGCCGCCGCCGTGCTCGTGCTGGTATCCCCTCCCGACCCCGCGCCGCTCGACCCTCTGCGCGACGGAGGGCCGCTGGGAGCCGGCACCGCCGCGGCGCTGCTCCTGATCCTCCTGCCGACGTCCCGCTCCGGCGCGGTGACGGCTCTCCACCCCGCCCTGCTGCGCATCGGGATCGCCACGGCGGCCGCCGCCGCGCTCGGCACCGGTCTGCTCCTGGCGGCCGGTCCCGAGGTCCTCGCGTCCTCGGAGGCCCCCCTGAGCGCTGTCACCCTAGGCTCGCCAGCGTCCGGGCTCGTCGGGGCCGCCGCGGTGATTGCGGTCCTGCTCGCGCTCCTCGACCTCGGGAGGAGGGATGCGCGCGCCCTCGTCCGTCTCGCCGACGCGGGGGAGATCCCGGCGGTGCTCGCCGCCAGGAACCGCAGGACCGGCGTGCCCGCGGCGGCCCAGCTCGTCCTCTGCCTGGTCGCCGTGCTCGCGGTCGTGATCCTCGACGCCGACGCGCTGCTCGCCTTCGCCGTGGCCGCTCTGCTGGTGGCGACCATCGTGCGGCGCCTCGACCACGGAGCGGCCGGGGCGAGCGGCCCCGCCCTCGCGTCGGCCGCGGTCTCGCTGCTGCTCCTGCTCGCCCTCCCGGCGGCCACGGCGGCCGCCGCAGCGGTGCTCCTGGCGGCGCTCCTGATCGCGCGGGCGTTCCGGACCTGAGGGGTCAGCCGGCCCGGGCGTCGAGCGCGTGCTCGGAGGGCCGGACGCCACCGCCTGGGTGCGCTGACGACAGGGGAGCTCCCTCCGCGACGAGGAAGGCGCCCCCGCCCGAGGATCCGTGGATCCTGCGGGCGGGGGCGCCTTCCCGTGCGACGCGGGTCAGTGCGTGGAGGGGTCCTGCTCGACCTCGGTGCGGTCGCCCGACCACAGCGTGTGGAAGGTGCCCTCCTTGTCGACGCGCTTGTAGGTGTGCGCCCCGAAGAAGTCGCGCTGGCCCTGCACGAGAGCGGCCGGGAGGCGCTTGGAGGCGAGCGAGTCGTAGTACGACAGCGCGGCGCCGAAGCCGGGGATCGGCACGCCCGAGAGCGCGGCGGTCGAGACGATGCGGCGCCAGGCGGCCTCGCCGTTGGCGACGGCCTCGGCGAAGTACGGGTCCTCGAGGAGGGTCGTGATGCCGGCGTTCTCGTCGTAGGCGTCGACGATGCGGTTGAGGAACTGGGCCCGGATGATGCAGCCCGCGCGCCAGATCTTGGCGACCGCTCCCTTGTCGATCTCCCAGCCGTACTTCTCGGCTCCGGCGATGATCGCGTCGAAGCCCTGCGAGTAGGCGACGACCTTGGAGGCGTAGAGCGCGGCGCGCACGTCGTCCTCGAAGCCCTCGTACTTCTCGACCGGGGTCGGGCGCGAGGTGACGCGGGCCTGCACGGCCTCGCGCTGCTCCGGGTGGGAGGACACGGCGCGGGCGAAGACGGCCTCGGCGATGCCGCCGACGGGGACGCCGAGGTCGAGCGCGTTCTGCACGGTCCAGACGCCGGTGCCCTTCGAGCCGGCCTGGTCGAGGACGACGTCGATGAAGGGATTGCCGGTGTCGGCGTCGACCTGGCGGAGCACCTCGGCGGTGATCTCGATGAGGTACGACTCGAGGTCGCCCTTGTTCCAGGCGTCGAAGACCTCGGCGATGGCGGCGGGCTCGTGTCCGCCGACGGTGCGGAGCAGGTCGTACGCCTCGGCGATGAGCTGCATGTCGGCGTACTCGATGCCGTTGTGGATCATCTTGACGAAGTGGCCGGCTCCGTCGGTGCCGATGTGCGTGACGCAGGGCTCGCCCTCGGCGACCGCGGCGATCGACGAGAGGATCGGGCCGAGGGTCCTGTAGGACTCGACCGAGCCGCCGGGCATGATCGACGGGCCCTTGAGCGCGCCCTCCTCGCCGCCGGAGATGCCGGTGCCGACGAAGTGGATGCCGGTCTCGCGGACGGCCTTCTCGCGGCGGATGGTGTCGGTGAAGAGCGCGTTGCCGCCGTCGACGATGATGTCGCCGGGCTCGAAGACCTTCGTCAGCTGCTCGATCACGGCGTCGGTGCCGCGGCCGGCCTGGACCATGATGATCGCGGTGCGCGGGGTGGCGAGCGAGGCGGCGAAGTCCTCGATGGTCTCGGACGCGACGAAGCCCGCCTCCGGGTGCTCCGTGATGAGGGTCTCGGTGCGGCCGTAGGAGCGGTTGAACACCGCGACCGTGTTGCCCTCGCGGCTGGCGAGGTTGCGGGCGAGGTTCGAGCCCATCACCGCCAGACCGACGACTCCGATGTTGGCTGTGGCGGTGGGCTTGTCAGACACGGTTCTCCTCGACGTTCGCGTTCAGGGGCGAGCCCAGGCTAGCCCCGGGTCGCTCCGGGGAGCCCGGGTCCGAGCCGTCTCCCGGCTGCACATCGGTCGTGCGGCGCGCGCACGGTCTTGCGCGCGCCGCACGACCGCGACCGGAACCGGTCAGGCGCCGTGGCCGAGGGGGACGCGCTCCGACGGGATCGGCGGCGGCGGGGGAGTGCCGTCGCCGAACGGGCGGCCGCCGAGCTCCCCGCGGTGCGAGGGGACGAGCCAGCCGGAGAGGTCCGGGCCCTTGGGGACGACGCCGGTCGGATTGATGTCCCGCTGTACCTCGTAGTAGTGCGACTTGATGTGGGTGAAGTCGATCGTGTCGCCGAACCCCGGAGTGGCGAACAGGTCGCGCGCGTAGCCCCAGAGCGCGGGCATCGCCGACAGCAGGTTCCGGTTGGCCTTGAAGTGGCTGTAGTAGACGGCGTCGAAGCGGGCGAGCGTCGTGAAGAGCCGCACGTCCGCCTCGGTGATGGTGTCGCCGACCAGGTAGCGGCGGGTGCTCAGCCGCTCCTCCAGCCAGTCCAGCCGCGCCCAGAGGCGGTCGTAGGCCCGGTCGTAGGAGCGCTGCGAGCCGGCGAAGCCGCACTTGTAGACGCCGTTGTTCACGTCGTGGAAGACCAGCTCGGCGATCTCGTCGATCTCCTCGCGGTGCTCCTCGGGGTAGAGGTCGGGGGCGCCGTCGCGGTGGAACGCGGTCCACTCGGTGGAGAAGTCGAGCGTCATCACCGGGTAGTCGTTGGTGACGACCTGGCCGCTCGGGATGTCCACGAGGGCCGGGACGGTGATCCCGCGCGGGTAGTCGGGGAAGCGGGCGAAGAACGCGTCCTGGAGGCGGGGGATGCCCAGCACCGGGTCGACGCCGCCCGGATCGAGGTCGAAGGTCCAGCTGCGCTTGTCGTGCGTCGGCCCGCAGATGCCCATCGAGAGGGCGTCCTCGAGACCGAGCAGGCGCCGCACGATCACGGCGCGGTTCGCCCACGGGCAGGCGCGGGAGACGACGAGGCGGTAGCGCCCCGCCTCCACCGGGTACCCGTCGCGGCCGTCGGCGGTGATCCGCGTCGGGATGTAGTTCGTGTCGCGGTGGAAGCCGTTCTTCTCGACGTAGGAGCCGAAGTCGTCGCTCGTCATACCCGCACGGTAGGCGGTCCGCCTGGACGTCCGGCTCCGAGTCCGGCGGCGACCGCCTGCTGGCGGGCGGCCGCGATGCCGGGTAGGATCGGCAGCTGAACTTCGGCGAGGGATGCACGTGCATCCGTGATCGACGCGGTGGAAGCAGGCGAGGCCCCCACGGGGCGCCACGGACTTCTCCTCACGCTGACATGCGTTCGAGTCGACAAACCGTCCGTGGCCGCAGGCCACGACCCGATCCGGTGGCGTGCGCGCCGCCCAAGGAGAACATCATGGCTGAACTGACCAACAAGGTCGTCGTCGAGGTCCGCACCTCGTTCGGCAAGGGCGCCGCCCGCAAGATCCGCGCGCAGGACAAGATCCCCGCGGTCCTCTACGGCCACGGCACCGAGCCCCAGCACCTCACCCTCCCGGGCCACCAGGTGCTCCTGCTCACCCGCAAGGCGAACGCGATCCTCGAGCTCGACATCGAGGGCACCGCGCAGACGACGCTGGTGAAGGACATCCAGCGCGACCCGGTGCGCCAGATCATCGAGCACATCGACCTCGTCGTCATCAACAAGGGCGAGAAGGTCGAGGTGGACATCCCCGTGCACGTCGAGGGCGACGCCGCTCCCGGCACCCTCGTCTCGATCGAGTCGAACACCCTCTCGCTCGAGGTCGACGCCACGCGCATCCCGCAGAACATCGTCGTCTCCGTCGAGGGCCTCGAGGCCGGCACGCAGATCACCGCCGCCGACGTCACGCTCCCCGAGGGCGCCACGCTGGTCACCGACGCCGAGGTGCTCATCGTCAACGTCACCGCCGAGGTCGAGCAGGACCTGGGCGAGGACGACGAGACCCCGGCCTCGGGCGACGTCGTCGCCGAGACCGCGGAGTAGTCCGCACCACCCCGGGAACGGGCCCGCTCGCAGCCGCGGCGGGCCCGTTCCGCGTCCGGCGGGGGAGCCCCTCCGCCGCCCCCGAGGAAGAGGAACGACATGGGTGACACCTGGCTGGTCGTCGGACTGGGCAACCCGGGCGCGCAGTACGCGCGCAACCGGCACAACGTCGGCCAGATGGTGCTCGACGAGCTCGCGACGCGGATCGGCGGCTCGTTCCGCCGGCACAACCGCGCCAACGCCGTGGTCGCCGAGGGCTTCCTCCGCCCGGGCGGACCGAAGCTCGTGCTGGGCAAGCCCAACAGCTTCATGAACCTCTCCGGCGGGCCGACGGCGCAGCTGCTCGACTTCTACTCGGTCGACCCGGCGCACCTGATCGTCGTGCACGACGAGCTCGACATCCCCTTCGACACCCTGCGCCTCAAGCAGGGCGGCGGTCACGGAGGGCACAACGGCATCCGCGACATCCTCGCGGCGACCGGAGGAGCCGAGTTCCTGCGCGTGCGGGTCGGCATCGGCCGCCCGCCGGGCCGCCAGCAGGCCGCCGACTTCGTGCTGAAGGACTTCGCCGGCCCGGAGCGCGAGGCGCTCCCGATCCTGGTCTCGGACGCCGCCGACGCCGTCGAGCTCATCGCCGACTCCGGCCTCTCCGCCGCCCAGCTGAAGTTCCACACCAGCGCCTGACCCGCCCTCCACCGAGGGGACCCCGGACGGCGAGGGAGACCGCAGCCCCGGGCTTCCTCGACGGTTCGGGTTTCCCTCGGCGGTCGGCCCGCGGGGCGGCCGTAAACTGGATCCGTGCCCCTCAACGAGATCATCTCGGCGCTGTCGCGCGCCTCCACGTTCGACGATGCTCTCGCGTACGCGGTGCGGGACGCCGACTTCTCGGTGGCCGACGGCCTCCGGGTCCCCCTGCTCGCGGGCCTGATCGAGAGGCGCGCGGAGGCGGGACGCCCGCAGGCGGCGCTGGTGGTCACGGCCACGGGCCGCGACTCCGAGAACGTGCGCGCCTCCCTCGGCTGCATGCTGCCGGACGCGGACGTCGTCGAGTTCCCCGCGTGGGAGACGCTGCCGCACGAGCGCCTCAGCCCGAGCGCCGAGATCGTGGGGCGGCGCCTGGACGCGCTGCGGCGGATGAAGCAGTGGTCCGGCGAGCGGCCCCTCGTGGTGGTCGCCTCCGTGCGCGCGGCGCTGCAGCCGGTCGCCGACAACCTCGCCGACATCGAGCCGATCCGACTCGTGAAGGGCGCCCGCGGCTACGACCTCGGCCGCATCTCCTCCGAGCTGGTCGACCTGGCCTACGCCCGGGTCGACATGGTCACGCGCCGCGGCGAGTTCGCCGTGCGCGGCGGCATCCTCGACGTCTTCCCGGCGGTGGCCGAGCATCCGAGCCGAGTGGACTTCTTCGGCGACGAGGTCGACTCCATCCGCGGCTTCTCCGTGGCCGATCAGCGCTCGCTTCCGGGCGAGGCCGACTCGGTGGTCCTCCCGCCGAGCCGCGAGCTGCTGCTGGTGCCCGCGGTGCGGCAGCGGGCCCGCGAGATGCTGCACGAGTTCCCGAGCCTGTCGGCGATGCTCGCGAAGATCGCCGAGGGCATCCCGGTCGAGGGCATGGAGTCGCTCGCCCCCGCGCTGCTGGAGCGGCTGGTCCCGATCTCGCACTACCTCCCCGAGGGGGCGGCCGTCGCTGTCCTCGCCCCCGAGCGCGTGGCGACGCGGGCGATCAGCCTCGCCGAGACGAACCGCGAGTTCCTGCAGGCGGCCTGGAGCGCGGCGACCGCCGGCGCCGAGGCCCCCATCGACCTCGCCTCGGGCGAGTTCATCTCGCTCGGCGCGCTCCGCGATTCCGTGAAGCTCAGCGCCCCGGGCGCCGACGCTCCCGACCACCCCTGGTGGACGATGAGCACGTTCCGCCAGGGCCCCGCCGCGGGCGAGGCCGAGGTGCTGCCGGAGGAGCTCGGGATCGACGAGATCCTCGCCGTCCGCGTCGAGGGCGAGCCGGTCCCCGGATTCGGAGCGAGCGTCGAGGGCGCCCTCGCCCACGTCCGCGCGCGCCTGGCCGACGGCTGGACCGTGGTCCTGACCGCGCCCGGCACCGGCACGGTCGAGCGCACCGACCAGGTCCTCGCCGAGCACGAGGTCGCCGCCCGCATCGTCGCCGACCTCCCCGCCGGGCTCGAGACGGGTCTGGCCTACGTGGTCCAGGCCTCCGTCGATCACGGCTTCGAGGTGGAGGAGGCGAAGCTCGCCCTGCTCACCGACACGGAGTTCTACGGCCGCACCGTCGGCTACGACTCCCGAGCGGTGAAGAAGCTCGCCTCGCGCCGCAAGAACGTCGTCGACCCGCTGCAGCTCACGCCCGGCGACTTCGTGGTGCACGCCACCCACGGCATCGGCCGGTTCGTGGAGCTCTCTCAGCGCGAGGTCTCAAGCGGGGGCCGCAACGCGATCAAGACCCGCCGCGAGTACCTCGTGCTCGAGTACGCCCCCAGCAAGCGCGGCTTCCCGGGCGACAAGCTGCTCGTCCCCACGGACCAGCTCGACCTGCTCTCCCGCTACGTCGGCGGCGAGGCTCCGGCGCTGAGCAAGATGGGCGGGAGCGACTGGGCGCAGGCCAAGAGCAAGGCCCGCCGCGCGGTCCGCGACATCGCGGTCGAGCTCGTGAAGCTCTACTCCGCCCGGATGGCCTCCCGCGGGCACGCGTTCCCGCCGGACACCCCCTGGCAGCGCGAGCTGGAGGAGGCGTTCCCGTTCGCCGAGACCCCCGACCAGCTCACCGTCATCGACGAGGTCAAGGCCGACATGGAGCGGCCGATCCCGATGGACCGCCTGCTCTCGGGCGACGTCGGCTTCGGCAAGACCGAGGTCGCCGTGCGCGCCGCGTTCAAGGCGATCCAGGACGGGAAGCAGGTCGCGATGCTCGTGCCGACCACGCTGCTCGTCCGCCAGCACCTCGAGACGTTCAAAGAGCGCTTCGCCGGCTTCCCCGTCCACCTGCGGGCGCTCAGCCGGTTCCAGAGCGCGAAGGAGTCGAAGGAGACGATCGAGGGCCTGGCCGACGGCACCGTCGACATGGTCATCGCGACCCACCGGCTCCTCAGCGACAACATCGTCTTCAAGGACCTCGGCCTGCTCGTGATCGACGAGGAGCAGCGCTTCGGCGTCGAGCACAAGGACAAGCTCAAGGCGCTGAAGAAGAACGTCGACATCCTCTCGATGAGCGCCACGCCCATCCCGCGGACGCTCGAGATGGCGGTGACCGGCATCCGCGAGATGTCGACCCTCGCGACCCCGCCGGAGGAGCGCCACCCGATCCTCACTTTCGTCGGCCCCTACTCCGAGAAGCAGGTGTCGGCCGCGATCCGCCGGGAGCTCCTGCGCGAGGGCCAGGTGTTCTTCGTGCACAACCGCGTCTCGACGATCAACCGCGTCGCCTCGCAGCTCGCCGAGCTGGTGCCCGAGGCGCGGATCGCGGTCGCGCACGGCAAGCTCAGTGAGTCGCAGCTCGAGCGGATCATCGTCGACTTCTGGGAGCGCAAGTTCGACGTCCTGGTGTCGACGACGATCGTCGAGACCGGCCTCGACATCCCGAACGCGAACACGCTGATCGTCGACCGCGCCGACAAGTACGGTCTCTCGCAGCTGCACCAGCTGCGCGGGCGGGTCGGCCGCGGCCGCGAGCGCGCCTACGCCTACCTCCTCTACGACGAGACGAAGCCGCTGAGCGAGACCGCGCACGACCGGCTGCAGACGCTGGCCGCCAACTCGGACCTCGGCGGCGGCATGCAGATCGCGCTGAAGGACCTCGAGATCCGCGGTGCGGGCAACCTCCTCGGCGGCGAGCAGTCCGGGCACATCCAGGGCGTGGGCTTCGACCTCTACCTGCGGATGATCGGCGAGGCCGTCGACACCTTCCGCGGCGAGGTCGCCGAGGGGCAGACCGAGCTGCGGCTCGAGCTGCCGGTCGACGCGCGCATCCCGGAGGAGTACGTCGACAGCGAGCGGCTGCGCCTGGAGGCGTACCAGAAGCTGTCGGCCGCGTCGTCGCCGACGGCGAAGGAGGGGAGCATCGACCTCGTGGTCGAGGAGCTGACCGACCGCTACGGCGAGCTGCCCGAGGCGGTCGAGAACCTCATCCTGGTGTCGAGGCTGCGCATGCGCGCGCAGAAGGCGGGCCTCAGCGACGTGGTCGCGATGGGCTCGAACGTCCGCGTGGCTCCCGCTCACCTGCCCGACTCGATCCAGGTGCGCCTGCGCCGGATGTACCCGACCGCGAAGTACCTGCAGCAGGCCGACGCGGTCGTCGTGCCGATGCCCGTGCTCGACGGCGTCCCGCTCGGCGACCGGGCGCTGATCCAGTGGGTGGCGTCGCTCCTGGACGCGCTGTTCCCGGAGCCGGTCACCGTCTGAGGTCCTCGGGGCGGCGCTCCCCGGTGGAGCGCCGTCCCGCTCCGGCGGCCGTCGCCGCTGCGGGAGGGCCCGCTGGCAGGATGGAGGGCATGCCGCTCCTCGCCGCCCGACGCCCCCGCGAGCCGGAGCCGCTCGCCGGCCCGCTGGTCGCCGTCCGCGGGGTCGCGGTGCGCGCCTCGGGCGTCGAGCTGCTCGCGCCGTGCTCGCTCGAGGTGGAGGCGGGGGAGCGCGTCGCGGTGACGGGCCGCAACGGCACCGGCAAGACCACGCTCCTGCGGGTGATCGCCGGCCTCACCGCTCCGAGCGAGGGAGTCGTGGCGGTGGCCGGGCGCGCCCCGGAGGAGCGCTCCGCCGCCCACCGCCGCGCCGTCGCCGCCCTGATCGGCACCCCTCCCTTCGAGCGGGACCTGACCCTCGAGGAGCACCTCGCGATGGTCGCCGTCTCCTGGGGCGCGCCGGTCGCCGACGCCCGCCGCGAGGCCGCGGCAGGTCTCGACGCGCTCGCGCTCGCTCCGCTCGCCCGACGCTTCCCGCACGAGCTCTCCTCCGGGCAGACGCAGCTGTTCTCCCTCGCGCTCGTGCTGGCCCGCCCCTCCGCGGTGCTGCTGCTCGACGAGCCGGAGCAGCGGCTCGACGTCGAGCGGGTGCCGCTGGTCGCGGAGGTGCTGCGGCGCGCAGCCGCGTCCCGGGCGCTCGTCGTCGCGACCCACAGCCCCGTGCTGATCGAGGGCCTGGGCGCGCGGGTCGTCGAGCTGGAGCGGGCGTGACGCGCGCGGAGGGGGCCCGCGTCGCCGAGGTGCGGGCTCTGCACCGGCACCGCGCCGCGGCTCCGCCGAGTCCGCGCGCCTACGCGGGCTACCTCGCCGCGATGACCGTCCTCGTCGTCGTCCTCCCCGTCGCCCGGGCCCTCGCACTCCTCGCCGCCGAGGCGGGAGCCGCTCCGGAGCCGCTGGTCGCCCTCGCCGCGGGTCTCGCCCTGCCCGCCGCCGTGCTCCTGGGCCGGGTGCGTGGACCCGCGGTGGGCGAGCCGCACACCACGGCCGTGCTGCTCGCGACCGATCTGCGCCGCTGGTCGGTGCTCCGCCGACCCGTGGTCCGGGCGTCGGCCGGTCTCGTGGCGGGCTGCTCCGCCGGCGCGTCGCTCCTCGCCCTCGCCGCCTCCGCGCCGCTCCTCGCGGCCGTCGCCGGCGGTGCCGCGTTCGCCGGCCTCCTCGCCGTCGCCTGGCTCGCCGGTCAGTGCCTGCCCTCGCGCCTCCCCGCGCTCGCGGCGGGCATCCTCGCCTCCCTCGCGGTCCTCGGGGCCCTCCTGCCCGGTGCGCCCACGCCGGGCGGCCTCCTCGCCTCGGCCGTGAGCGGAGCGGAGGAGGTGCGCGCCGCGACCGTGCTGCTCGCGTCGGCCGCGGTCCTCCTGGCCGCGGCGCCCCGGCTGCTCGACGCCGCGCGCGGGCCTCGCCTCCTCGCCCAGGCCCGGCAGTGGTCGGCGACCGCCCGGCTCGGAGCGACGGGCGACCTCGCCGAGTCGCTCGACGGGTACCGCGCCCTCCCGGCGATCGGGCGGGGGCTCCGAGCGGTCCGCCTCTCCCCGTTCGCCCTCGCGGTGCCGGTGCGCGACGCGATCGGCGCGCTGCGCACTCCCGGACGCTCGGCGGTCGCGGTCGTCGCGCTGGCCGCCGCCGGCGCCGCCGCCGTGCTCGCCGCGGTCGTGCCGTCCTCCCTCCTCGCGCTCCCGGCCGCCGCGGCGGGCGTGCTCGCCTACCTCGGCGCCGGCGTCTGGAGCGACGGCTTCCGCCACGCCGCCGCGACCGCGGGGCAGCCGGCGCTCCTCGCCCCCGGCCCGTTCGAGCTGCTCCTCCTGCACGCCGTCCTCCCGCTGGTGCTCGCGGTCGGAGTCGCGGTGCTCGGCGCCCTCGCCGCCTCGCTGCTGCTCCCGGGCGCGGCGGTGCCGGTGGCCGCCGCGACCGCCGTCGCCGCCGTCGCCGCGCGGGCGATGGATGCGACCCGGGGTCCGCTGCCGCCGCAGCTGCTCAGCCCGGTGCCGCTCCCGATCGGGGACGGCGCGGGAGTCGCGGTGGTCCTCTGGAACCTGGCGGGTGCACTGGTCAGCGCCTCGACCGCGGTGTCCGTCGCGGCGTCACCCGGGCTCCTCGCCGCGGTGCCGCTCGTCGCAGGCGGCTGCCTCCTCGTCGCGCGGCGGCGTCTCGCGCGGGCCTGAGGCTCCCGGGCGCCCGCGCCGCCCGGATGTCCGCGGAGGCGGCCGGACCGGATGCGAGGATGGCGGGGTGACCGCGCATCCCCGGCTCGACGAGCTCATCCGCACCGTCCACGTCCTCCGCGCCCCGGGCGGCTGCCCGTGGGACGCCGAGCAGACCCACGAGTCGCTCGTGCGCTACCTGACCGAGGAGTCGCACGAGCTCGTCGACGCCATCGAGGCGGGGGACCGGGCCGACCTGATCGAGGAGCTCGGCGACGTCCTCTACCAGGTGCTCTTCCACGCCGACCTGGCGGCCGAGAGCGCCGAGCCCTTCACCATCGAGGACGTCGCGGCGCACATGAACGCCAAGATGATCGGCCGCCACCCGCACGTGTTCGGCGACGCCACGGCCGAGACGGCCGACGACGTCATCGCGGTGTGGGACGAGCTCAAGCGCACCGAGAAGCCGCACCGCACCAGCGTGCTCGACGGGATCCCGCAGGGCATGCCCGCCCTCGCGCTCGCCGACAAGGTGATCGGCAAGGCGACCTCGCTGGGCGTCGTGGACGCCGGCCAGGGCCCGCTTCCCATCGAGTCGGAGGAGGACCTCGGCCCGCTGCTGCTGGCCATCGTCGCCTCCGCCCGCGCCCGGGGGCTCGACGCCGAGCGTGCGCTCCGCACCGCGACGCGCGACCTGCAGGACGAGATCCGCGCGGTGGAGCAGGAGCGGCGCGCGGACTGAGGCGTCCGCCGGCCCGCCCCGGCCGATCTGGGAGAATCGCCGTCATGGCCTCCCCGATCACCCCGCCCCGCGGCATGCGCGACTTCCTCCCCGCCGACAAGGCGAAGCGCGAGCACGCGCTCGGCGTCATCCGCCGCGTGTACGCCTCCCACGGGTTCGACGAGATCGAGACGCCCGTGGTCGAGGACTTCGACCGCCTCCACTCCGGGCTCGGCGGCGACAACGAGAAGCTCGCCTTCAGCGTCCTGCGCCGCGGGCTCACCCGCGACGACCTCGCGGCGGTCGACGACGCGTCCGCCCTCGCCGACCTCGGCCTGCGCTTCGACCTCACGGTGCCGCTCGCCCGCTTCTACGCCTCGCACCGCGCCGAGCTGCCGGCTGTCTTCCGCTCGGTGCAGATCGCGCCGGTGTGGCGCGCCGAGCGCCCGCAGAAGGGGCGGTACCGCCAGTTCGTGCAGTGCGACATCGACATCATCGGCGAGCCCGGGCAGCTGGCCGAGGTCGAGCTCATCACGGCGACCGCGGCGGCGCTCGACGCCCTGGGCCTCGAGGACTGCACCATCCGGATCAACGACCGCCGCATCCTCACCGGAATCCTCGAGCACTGCGGCTTCGCCCCCGAGCGCTTCGGCCCGGCGCTGATCTCGATCGACAAGCTCGACAAGATCGGCGCCACCGGTGTCGTCGCCGAGCTCGAGGCCGACGGGCCGGACGCGGCCGCGGTCCTCGGGGGCTACCTCGCGCGGATCGAGCAGGCGGTCGCCGCCGGGGGAGTGGCGCTCGAGCAGTCCGCGATCCTCGACGTGCTGCCCGAGGGCATCGACCCGGAGGCGGTGCTCGCGCTCGAGACCCTGGCCCGGTCGCTGCGCTCGCTGCCCGCCGGCGTCTCGCTCCGCTTCGACCCGACGCTCGTGCGGGGCATGGGCTACTACACCGGCACGATCTTCGAGATCGCGCACCCGTCCTCGGGCTCCTCGGTCGGCGGAGGCGGGCGGTACGACGGGATGATCGGCCGCTTCCTCGGTCAGGACGTGCCGGCCTGCGGCTTCTCGATCGGCTTCGAGCGGATCGTCGAGCTGATCGGCGGTGCCGTCGTCGAGCGTCCCGACGCCGTCGTCCTCGTCCACGAGCGCGACGCGGCGCCCGAGCTGCTGCTCGCGCTCAAGCAGGAGCTGATCGCCCGGGGCTCGCGCGTGCGCCTCGAGCGCCGGGCGAAGAACCTCACCCCGCTGCTGGACCGCGCGGCCGCCGCGGGCTTCACCCGCTTCGCGCTCGTCCCGCGGGACGCCGCCTCCGCCGCCGACCTCTCCTTCAAGGACCTCGGCTGAGCCGCACCGGCTGTTCCGGATGAGCGTCGCCGGCTGCCGGCGCTGGGCCATGTCCGCGGGAGGGACCGGGTGCTGACGGGGCCGTCCCATCGGGCCTGAACAGGGTCTCAGATGATCCGTCAGCGGATCATGTCGATCTGGTCGGATCCTTGTCGGATCCGTGAGAGCCTTAATACCCGCGAAATCTGCGGACACACCCGAGAAATCTCCCCCGGATAGCGTCGAGGCACCCGATCGGCGCGGCTTGGCGCGCCTGCACGGGCACCCCGTCGCGACCCCCGCGCACCGCACCGCAGCAGCCCTGACGATCCCCACCCGAGGAGTCCCCTTGACCCTGTCGCCCCTCCGCTCCCTCCCGGCCTTCGACCGCCGCAGCCTCCTCCGCCTGGCGGGTGTCGCCGGCCTCGCGATCGGCGGCGCCTCCGTCCTCGCTTCCTGCGCTTCCGACTCCTCCGGCGCGTCCGCCGCGGACGGCGGCGACCTCGGCACCCTCAAGGTCCAGCTCTCCTGGATCAAGAACGAGGAGTTCGCGGGCGAGTTCTTCGCCGACTCGAAGGGCTACTTCACCGAGGCCGGCCTGGCAGGAGTGACGCTCACCCCCGGCCCCTCGACGGGCGTGGCCGAGCTCCTCTCGGGCAGCGCGGACGTCGCGCTCAGCGACGCCGTCTCGATCGGCACCGCGATCGCCCAGCAGGAGGCCCCGCTCAAGATCATCGGCGCGACCTACCAGAAGAACCCCTTCACGGTCCTCTCGATCAAGACCGCCGGGAACATCGCCACTCCGGCCGACCTCGCCGGGAAGAAGATCGGCGTCCAGGCCTCGAACACGTCCCTGTTCCAGGCGCTGCTCGCCGCGAACGGCCTCTCCGAGTCCGACCTCACGGTCGTCCCCGTCGAGTACGACCCCTCCGTCCTCGTCAACGGCACCGTCGACGGCTTCATCGCCTACCTGACGAACGAGGCCATCACGGTCGCGGCCGAGGGCTACGAGGTCGTCAACCTGCCCTTCGCCGACAACGGCCTCCCCTTCGTCGCCGAGACCTTCTCGGTGTCGGAGCAGGCGATCGCCGAGAAGCGCGACGCTCTGAAGGCGTTCCTCGTCGCCGAGATCAAGGGCTGGACCGACGCGGTCAACGACCCGGAGGCGGGCGCGATGCTCGCCGTCGAGAACTACGGCAAGGACCTCGGCCTCAACGAGGAGTCCTCCAAGAAGGGCGCCACCATCCAGGCCGAGGAACTGGTCGTCTCGGACGAGACGGTCTCGAACGGCCTCTTCACCATCTCCGAGACGCTGCAGTCCGAGACCATCGCGTCCCTCGCGGGCGCCGGGATCGACGTCACGGCCGAGGACCTCTTCGATCTGACCCTCCTGGACGAGGTCTACGAGGAGAACCCCGAGCTGCTGAAGTACGCGGCCTGATCCTGATCCACGAAGGGCACCACTCGTGACCGACACGACCGACGCCGGCACCCTGCGCGACCAGGGTGCCGGCGGCACCGGCATCCAGATCCACGGCCTGTCGAAGACGTTCCGGATGGGCTCGCGCAGCGTCGCGGCGCTGCAGGACACCGATCTCCACACCGACCAGGGCAGCTTCCTCGCCCTGCTCGGCCCGTCGGGGTGCGGCAAGTCGACCATCCTGCGCATCCTCGCGGGACTGGAGGAGCCGACGTCCGGCTCCATCCGGGTCGACGGCCGGACCCCCCAGGAGCTGCGCCGCGACAACAAGCTCGGCATCGCCTTCCAGGACCACGCGCTCCTGCCGTGGCGCAGCGTGATGGCGAACATCCGCCTGCCGTTCGAGATCGCGGGCAAGAGCGTCGACCAGTCCTACATCGACGAGCTGATCGACCTCGTCGGCCTCCGCGGCTTCGAGAAGGCCAAGCCGGCCCAGCTCTCGGGCGGCATGCGCCAGCGCGTGTCGATCGCGCGGTGCCTGATCCTCAAGCCCGAGGTCCTGCTGCTCGACGAGCCGTTCGGCGCCCTCGACGACATGACGCGGCAGAAGCTCAACCTCGAGCTGCTGCGGATCTGGACCGAGAAGCCCGCCACGACGCTCCTCGTCACGCACGGCATCTCGGAGGCGATCTTCCTCTCGGACCGCGTCGCGGTGATGAGCCCGCGCCCGGGACGGGTGAAGGAGATCATCGACATCGACCTCCCCCGCCCGCGCACCCCCGAGATGCAGCGCACCCCCGAGTTCCACGCCTACGTCGACCAGGCCTCCGAGCTGCTGTTCGGCGACGGCGGCGCGGCCGCGGACGACCGCGTCTAGGAGGCACCGTGGCCACCACGCTCCCCGCGGCCCCGCGCCGCGCCCTGTCCCTGCCTCCGTGGCTCACCGGGCTGATCGGCGTCGCCGCGATCGTCGCCGTCTGGTGGATCGTGGCGCTCGTCACCGCGCCCACCGGCGCCGCGACCTACGCGCCCGTCCCCACTCCCGTGCAGGTCGTGCAGACCGCGATGGAGGACGGCGCCGGCTTCTACTGGCGCAACTTCTCCGTCACGATCGGCGAGGCGGCCGTCGGCTACTTCTGGGGCAACCTCCTCGCGCTGGTGCTCTCGGCGCTCGTGCTGGTCCTGCCCTGGCTGGAGGGGGTCGTCTCGCAGCTCGCGGTCATCACCTACTGCGTGCCGATCGTCGCCATCGGAGCGATCGTGCTGCTGATCCTCGGTGGTGCGGACGCTCCCGGGAAGGCGAGCGCGACGGCGATCTTCCTGGCCGGCCTCTCGGTGTTCTTCACCACGGTCGTCGGCAGCCTCCTCGGGCTGAAGGCGGCCGACAAGGCGGCGCTCGACGTCGTCACGGTCTACGGGGGCTCGCGCTTCACCCAGCTGCGCAAGGTGCGTCTGATCGCGGCGCTGCCCAACATCCTGTCGGCGCTGCAGATCGCGGTGCCCGCGGCCTTCCTCGGCGCGATCCTCGGCGAGTACTTCGGCAAGATCGAGACGGGCGTGGGCCCGATCCTGGTCGCGGCGCAGGTCTCGCTGAACTCGCCCCGCGTCTGGGCGCTCTTCCTCCTCTGCGCGGGCGTCGCGCTCCTCGGCTACGGCATCGTCGGACTGATCGGGCGCCTCATCGCGCCCTGGTCCTCCGGAAAGCGGGCATGACCATGACGACCACCGTTCCCGACCGCACGGAGCAGTCCACGGCCACGTCGATCCTCGCGGTCGACGAGCTGCGCCGCCAGCTGCGCACGGCCGCCCTCGGCGCGACTCTCAAGAGCCTGCGCAAGAGCCTGCTCGTCGCCCTGTCGACGATCGTGATCGTGCTGGCGATCTGGATCGGCGTGGTCCTCTTCAGCGGGGTCTCGCCCTACGTGGTCAAGGGCCCGTGGGACGTCTGGCAGCACCTGGTGACCGATGCGAAGGCCGCGGAGCACCGCGCCGAGCTGGGCGGCCTCTTCGCCGTGACCATGGGCGACGCACTGATCGGCTTCGCGGCCGGCCTGGTCGTGGCGATCCTCGGCGCGATCCTGTTCCGCCTGTCGAAGGGCATCGAGCACGCGCTGATGCCGTTCGCGATGCTGCTGCGCTCGGTGCCGCTGATCGCGATGGCGCCGCTGATCATCCTGGTCTTCGGGACCGGCTCGATCGCCTCGGTCGCGGTCATCGGCGGGATCGTCGTCCTGTTCCCCGCGCTGGTGACGATCGCCTTCGGCCTCAACAACGCCTCCCCGCAGATGCTCGACGTGGTCGCGGTCTACGGCGGCAGCACTCTCACCGCGATCCGCAAGGTGGCCATCCCCGGCTCGCTGCCCTCGCTCTTCGCCGCGATCCGCATCTCGGTGCCCGGAGCGATCACGGGCGCGCTGCTCGCCGAGTGGCTCTCCACCGGTGCGGGCATCGGCGGGGCGATCAACGCCTGGTCCGCCCAGGCCCGGTTCGCGGACGTCTGGTCGGCGGTCGTGCTCGTGACCGGCGTCTCGCTCGTGCTCTACATGCTCGTGCAGGTGCTCGAGACCTTCGTCCTCTCCCGGATGTCCCTCTCCCTCACCTGACCCCGTCGCTTTCCCCCTTCCGCGGGACGCCACTCGAGTGCGGCTCGCCCGGTGGGTCGCATACCCGGGTGGCGTCTCGCGGGAAGGGGAGGGCAGGGGGAGCGGAGCGACGGGGCCCGGTCAGACGGTGACGATCGCGTCGACGCGGTGGCCGGCCAGCACCTCGCGGCCCCCGAGCCCGTCGAGCTCCATGACCACCGCGATCCCCTCGAGGCTCCACCCTGCGCGCTCGATCAGGCGGCGGCTCGCGTCGAGCGTGCCCCCGGTCGCCAGCACGTCGTCGACCAGCAGCAGCCGCGAGCCGCGGGGCGCCGCGTCCTCGTGCACCTCCAGCATCGTCTCGCCGTACTCGAGGGTCGCCTGCTCGCGCAGCACGGCCCGCGGGAGCTTGCCGGGCTTGCGGATGGTGACGACGCCGAGACCCGCCGAGTAGGCGGCCGCTGCGGCGAGCAGGAAGCCGCGCGCCTCCACGCCCGCGATCGCGTCGATCCGGCCGCGGTAGGGCTCGATCAGCGCGTCGGCCACCGCCCGCAGGGCCTCGCCGTCGCCGAAGACCGGCGTGAGGTCGCGGAACAGGATGCCCGGGCTCGGGAAGTCCGGGACGACGGCGGTGAGACGGTCGACGTGGTCGGCGGCGGTCGTGGTCACGGGGAACCTCCGGGTCGGCGGGTGCGCCCGGGCCGTCCGGCGATCGGGCCCTGGGAGTCTACGACCGGCCGCGGTCTCCTGCGCTTCGGAGGCGGTCAGTAGACTCCTTCCCGACCGCTCCCGTCTCCGGGAGCCCACCCGTCAAGAGGAGATAGTTGTGGCCCTTATCGAGGCAGTCGTCGCCCGAGAAATTCTGGACTCCCGTGGCAACCCCACGGTCGAGGTCGAGGTCCTGCTCGAGGACGGCGCGTCCTCGCGAGCGGCCGTCCCGTCCGGCGCCTCCACCGGCGCGTTCGAGGCGTACGAGCTCCGCGACGGCGACTCCGACCGCTACCTCGGCAAGGGCGTGCAGAAGGCCGTCGACGCCGTCATCGACGAGATCGGCCCGGCCATCGAGGGCTTCGACGCCACCGACCAGCGCCTCGTCGACGCCGAGCTGATCGAGCTCGACGGCACCGAGAACAAGTCCCGCCTGGGCGCGAACGCGATCCTCGGCGTCAGCCTCGCCGTGGCCAAGGCCGCCGCGCAGTCGTCGGACCTCGACCTGTTCCGCTACGTCGGCGGCCCGAACGCGCACACCCTGCCCGTGCCGCTGATGAACATCATCAACGGAGGCGCGCACGCCGACACCGGCGTCGACATCCAGGAGTTCATGGCCGTCCCGCTCGGCGCCGAGTCCTTCTCCGAGGGCCTGCGCTGGGGCGTCGAGATCTACCACGCGCTCAAGGCGCAGCTGAAGAAGGCCGGCTTCGCCACCGGCCTCGGCGACGAAGGCGGCTTCGCCCCCGACCTGCCCACCAACCGCGAGGCGCTCGACTTCATCCTCAAGGCCGTCGAGGCCGCCGGCTTCACCCCCGGCAAGGACATCGGGCTCGCGCTCGACGTCGCCTCCTCGGAGTTCTACGAGGACGGCGCCTACACGTTCGAGGGCAAGAAGCTCTCGGCCGAGGAGCTCTCGTCCTACTACGCCGACCTCGTCGCCAACTACCCGCTGGTCTCGATCGAGGACCCGCTGGACGAGGACGACTGGGCCGGCTGGACCCACCTCACCGCGGCCATCGGCGACAAGGTGCAGCTCGTCGGAGACGACCTGTACGTCACCAACCCGGTGCGGCTCGCCCGCGGCATCGCCGAGAAGGCCGGCAACTCGATCCTGGTCAAGGTGAACCAGATCGGCACGCTCACCGAGACGCTCGACGCCGTGGCCCTCGCCCAGCGCAACGGCATGACCGCGATCCTCTCGCACCGCTCCGGCGAGACCGAGGACACCACCATCGCCGACCTCGCGGTCGCGGTGGACGGCGGCCAGATCAAGACCGGCGCCCCGGCCCGCTCGGACCGCGTCGCGAAGTACAACCAGCTGCTGCGCATCGAGGAGATCCTGGGAGGTGCGGCGACCTACGCGGGTCGCTCCGCCTTCCCGCGCTTCTCCGCGTAGTCTCGGCACGCCGGACCGGCCCCGGAGCCCAGCACCTCGGTGCGGGCGCCGGGGCCGCTCCACTTCCCCCGCCGCGATCGAGGAGGCACCCGCCCATGGCC
>NZ_PSVO01000008.1:0-124873 GCF_002932325.1 Rathayibacter sp. AY1E2 | reverse complement strand
CCCCCGACCTCAGGACACCGTGAACCCTCAGGACACCGCGAAAGCCCCCGCCTTCCCCTGGATCGGCCTGCTCACGCTCGCCGGCGCCGTCTTCGTCTCCGTGACGAGCGAGTTCCTCCCGACCGGGCTCATCCCCGACATGTCGCGCGACCTCGGCGTGAGCATCTCGCTCACCGGCCAGCTCGTCACGATCTTCGCCGCGACCGTCGTCGTCGCGACGACTCCGCTGACCCTGGTGACCCAGCGCTTCTCGCGCAAGAGCCTCCTCCTCGTGGCGCTGTGCACCATCGCGGTCGCCAACGTCCTCGCCGCGCTCGCCCCCACCTTCGGGCTGCTCATCGGCGCCCGCATCCTCGGCGGGCTCGCCCACGGCCTCTTCTGGGCGATCGTCGCCGCCTACTCCGCGCATCTCGTCGCTCCGGAGCAGCTCGGCCGCGCGACCGCGATCACGGCGGGCGGCGGATCCGCTGCCTTCGTCCTCGGCGTCCCCCTGGGCACGGCGCTCGGGCATGCGTTCGGCTGGCGGCCCACCTTCGCGATCCTCGGCGGCGTCGTGCTCGTGCTCGCGCTGATCGTGGTGAAGTTCCTGCCCGCGGTCGACCACCACATCCCGCTGCGGACCGGCGAGATCCGCCTGCCTGCGCGGAAGGACCGGACGCTCCCCCGCATCATCGGCGTCTGCGTCGTCATCCTGCTGGTGCTGATCGGCCAGAACACCCTCTCGACCTACATCACGCCCTGGCTCGAGAACGCCTCCTTCGCCCCCGACACGGTGCCGCTCGTGCTCTTCGCGTTCGGCGGCGCAGGGGCGGTCGGACTCGTCCTGGCCGGCTTCGCGACCGACCGGTTCCCCCGCTCGGGCTTCGTGGTCGCCGCGATCGCGGTCGTGCTGGCGCTCGCGGGCCTGGCCGTCGCCGCGGGCACCGGCGCCGCCACGGCCGTGGTCGTCGCCGCGGTGATCTGGAACATCGCGTTCGGCGGCATCCCGGCGATGCTGCAGACCCGGATGCTGCGCACCTCCTCCTTCCAGCTGCGGAGCCTCGCCGCGGCGCTCCAGACGACGGCGTTCAACATCGGCATCGGCGGCGGCGCGGTCGTCGGCGGACTGGCGATCGACGCGAGCGGGCTCGACGTGCTGCCGTGGGTCGCGATCGTCATCGTCGTAGTGGGGCTCGTCGTCAGCCTGATCATCGACGCCCGGGCGACGGCGGCGGTGCGGGCGGAGGCGGTCCCTACTCGCTGATCGTGTTCACAACGGAGGAAGAACGCGTTCCGGCGCATGCCGATCCGCGTGTTCGCGCTCGAGTCGGAACGTTCTTCCTCCGTTTTGAAGACGGCGGCCTTCGGCTTCGTGAACACGGCGGCGTGCCTCCGGCGCGAACACCGGGATGTCGTCCGCACGGCCGACGCGGCGCCGCGGGGAGCAGGGGATACGGTCGAGGGATGAGAGACGGAACCCGATGAGCCCGAGCACCCTCGAGCCGCCGCTGGCCCTCCCCTACTACGGGGCTCCGCCGATGGCGGCGCTCCGCCGCTTCTTCGGCAACTACCTCCGCTTCCGCGGGAGGGCGAGCCGGGCCGAGTACTGGTGGATCATCCTCCTCGGCAGCGTCCTCACCGCGCTGCTGCAGCTGGCCGACGGCGGTCCGTGGCGCCTCGACTTCACGCTGACGCCGTACCCGAGCGGCGCGCCGTTCCAGACCTTCTGGGTGTCGCTCGCCGCGGGCGCGATCGCCCTGGCGACGTTCCTCCCGTCGCTCTCGCTGATCTGGCGGCGACTGCACGACGTGAACCGCAGCGGGCTGTGGATCCTCGCGATCCTCGTGCCGATCGCCGGCTACGTGTTCCTGCTGATCCTGTTCGTGCTGCCGCCGCGGCCGGAGGGCGCGCGGTTCGACTGAGCGGCGGACGCGTCGGCGGTGGAGTGCCGGACCCGGTCGACGAGTCGGCAGTGCGGCTCGCCTGCCGCCCGCAGGACGACGCCCGTTCTCGCATCAACCGCAGGAACCGTGATGCGCCCGAGCCCCAGGGTCGTGTAACCGGCTTCCTTCTCACCGGTGACCCTGGACGTGCCGATCGCGAGACAGATCACTGACCAGGCGAGAGCGGCGAAGAACAGCACCAGCTGCACGAAAAGGGGCAGACGCGATCCCGGAGGAAGGACCGCGAACCCGACGAAGAGCCAGATACAGGCGATCGCCTGGGCGAGAGTTCCCCACCCGGTGCTGAGAACACGTGTAAGCGCAGACCAACCGGGCAGCACTTCCACCCTCTCCGGCACCAGCGCAGGTACCCTCTCCGCCCCCGACATCATGCGCCCTCTGTCGGCGGCGCCAGGGCGACAGCGCCAGCGGCGCGCGCATCAGCCCGCTGCACCGCCCGATAGACCGTCGACCGCGCGACCTTGAACTCCGCCGCGAACTCGGCAACGGTGCAGTTCCCGGCACGATGCTCTGCGACCAGATGCGCCTCGATCTTCGGCGACAGCTTCGGCTGACGGCCACGCAGACGCCCCTTGGCCTTCGCGACCTTCATCCCCTCACGAGTGCGGGCACGAATCAGATCCCCCTCGAACTCCGCGACCATCGCGAGCACGTTGAACAGCAGCCGGCCGATCGGATCCTCCGGATCGTGGACCAATCCCCCGATGCTGAGCTTCACCCCGCGGCGGGTCAGCTCATCAACGATGTCGCGAGGGTCTGTGATGGACCGCGCGAGCCGGTCGAGCTTCGTCACGAGCGGAGTCGATCCGGCGTCGCATGCCGCCAGCGCCTCTCGCAGCGCGGGACGCTCGCGGTTCCGGCCGGTCAGACCCGAGTCGACGTAGATCCGATCGGATGGGACGCCGGCCGCCCGGAGTGCGGCGCGCTGCGTGGTCGCATCCTGCTTGTCGGTTGAGACGCGGGCGTATCCTACGAGCTGCCGTGCGCTCAGTGTGTCAGTTGACGCACCACCATCGGGCATCTCATCGGGCGGGTCTATTGCGACAAACAGCGCCGCGAGATTCCGGTCTCATGCGCGGCCATCCTGGGCGGCCGGATGACGACCCCTCATCGGACGCCCGCAGCGGCGGCCATGGCCGGTACGGTGGCCGCATGAAGGACGACGAAGAACGTCACAACCTGGTGGCACTCACCGAGATCCTCAACGGCTACATCAGAGCGATCGAGAACCCCGAGAAGCTGTTTCAGGTGTGCGCGAACGTCTCGGGAGGTCGCGACAACGAGAGGGCAGCCGTCGCCGCGGCATTCGAGGTCAGCGACGTGGTGGCCAATGCGATTCTTGACTTGCAAGTGAGGCGCTTCACGCCGAGGTCGATCGAGCAGATGCGGAACGAACTGGCCGACTACAACCGTCGACTAGCCGAACTCAACCGACCGTAGGCGATCCCCATACGGGACGAGCCGCCGCCGTGGCCGGTGTAGAAGTCACGCCGACCTCAGGAAGCGTTGATGTCCCCGTGGATCGTCAGGAACCAGGCCGTGTCGCCGTCCGCGTTTGACGCGGTGGCCTCGACAGTAGAAATCGGCTTCTCGCCGAGCGACGCCGGGTCGATCTCGTGCGGGCCATCGGCACAGTCGATCGCCTCGAGGGTCGTCGTCGTCCTCGTCGTCGGGCCTCCTGCCGTGGACAGCGATCCGATCTCGAGATCGATCACTCCGTCCCCGAGACATTCAAAGGTGATCGCTGTCGGCAGGGCGGGTCGCGCGAGAGTCGCTTCGACGTGGCCACCATCATCGTCGGCGTTAGCGTTCAGCGAGAGGATCGCAACAACGTCACGGTCCGTTTCCACATCCGCTTGGCGCTCTGCACGCCACTGAGTGATGCGAGGGTCCTCCCCAGATATCGGGGCGCAGCCTGCGAGAGACGCCACGAGAACAAGACCAACTACTGCGCTGATGGGACGGTGCCTCATCGCTACACAGTAGGGGCAGGCGATCGCAGATGGACGAACTTCTGACCTGATGGCGAGATAGTGAAGCTCAGCGCTGAACAATCGGGCCTCTGTGCCCACGTCGATCGGATCTGTGCCTTGCGGTCCTACTCTCCCCACTGTCGCGTTCAGCACTACGGATCCTTGGCGGAACCGTGCCGGTGAACGATCCCCATACGGAACGGGCGGCCTCGCGCTCTTCGCTCCGTTGATGAGAGCCGGTGCTCTGGAGTTCAGGCGAAGTAGGGTGAGCAAAACGCGACGGGGACGCCATGGGCCACGAACGATCGACCTACGGATTCAAGATCGGTGCGGCCGCGGTCGCGCTCATGGCCCTTCCTCTTCTCGGCGGGTGCGCGCAGGACACCACTGTCTGCGACGACCCGACCGTGTACTCGGACTACGACAGGGCGCAGCAGGAGCAGGACGCACTTCCCTCGCTCGGCAGCGTCGGAGACAAGCTCGATCCCGACTCGATCCGGTTCGCCGGGTCCGTCGAGGGCCTCGACTTCTACTTGGCCCTACCTCGCGAGGGAGCCGGACACTGCGTCATCGTTGACGAGGGCGACGAACCGGTCAGCGGCTGCGGCGAGAAGCTGTCAAAGCAGAACGACTGGACGGTACAGATCCACCCCGACGACGCCGTACCGGACGACGCCACCGGCGAGGGCTGGACTCAGCTCGGCAAGAACCTGTCGGTCCGCGCGAGCTGACAGCGGGAGCATTCTCGCTGAACCACGCCACCCGGCGGAGGGCAGCCCGGCGACTTGGTGATCCGCAGAACGATTCCCAACCGGGACGGCTCTGGGCCTGCTGGGGAGGATGCACTGCGAAATAGTCCCGTGCTTGGAGTATCGTGCGGACCATGACCGGTGAGATGCGAGAGACGACCTTTTGGATCTTGACCGCGCTGGCTCTCGGTCGACGTCACGGGTACGCACTGCTGCAAGAGATCGAAGAGCAATCGGAGGAGCGGGTCCGCCTCCGAGTGACGACGCTCTACGCAGCGCTCGAACGACTCGAGTCGGAGGGGCTGATCTCTCCTGACGGTGACGAGCGGATCAATGGCCGCGTTCGTCGCTACTTCCGCCTCACGGAGGCCGGCCGCGCCGCGCTCGGCGCCGAGGTCACCCGCATGGAGGCCAGCGCACGCAGAGCACGGACGAACCTCGGGCTCCGACCCGCCACAGCGATCTGATCCGATCACGCCTCGACTGGAGAACGGCATGACGACGAACGATGACACCGGACGAGCCGACAGCTTCCGACGTGCGCTGCGCTGGTACCCACCGACCTGGAGGGCACGGCACGGCGAGGTACTGCTGGGCATCCTCCTGGACGAAGCCGACGATGCGGGCCGTTCTCGCCCCACCCGGGGACAGCGGATCACTCTCGCAATCGGTGGGATGCGTCACCGCTTCCGCTCGGACGCCGGCCGGTCACCGGCAGCAATCATCCCGCTGGCTCTCGTCACAGCGTTCTTCCTCTTCTACCTCACCGTGAACTGGTCCCCAGGCATCAGCTATCCGGGCGCGATCGGCTCGTTCACCAACCCCTCCGTCTTCGCCGGCGCCGCATTCGGCGTCGCGCTCGCACTTGCGGTGGCCGGACGGACCGGCGCCGCCCGCGTCACCGCCCTGCTCGCGTCGACGGCGGAACTGGTCATCGCCCTCGTCTCGGCATCGGAGGGATGGCTCGGGCCCGGCCTGTCGACAGCAGCACCCATCGCGGCCCTCGGCCTGCTCACAGCGCTCCCCTGGCGAGGGCGCACCACCACTGCAATCTCGGTGCTCGTGCTGATCGGGTTGCCTTTGCTGCTGATCGGAGTTGAGGTGCTCGGAGCGACCGTCTTCTCGGCGTACCCGACGCTCAGGATCGGACTGCAGCTCCCCATCGTGGGCGGCGCGCTGCTCGCGATCGGGCTCGCCGCTGGTCGGGCAGCGCGACTCGAACAAAAACTGCCGAGCACCATCAACTGATGACTGCTTCACTGCGCACCTAGGGAGTTCCGGAAGGGCATCCCCAAACGAAACGCTTACTAAGCCGTCCCCATACGGGACGACGCGAGCGCTAGTCTCCTCGCCGTGATCATTGATCTAGAGCCCGGCGACGCGCGGTGGGCGGCCGCTCTTCCCGTCCTCCGCGAGCTGCGGCCCCATCTCACTGACGAACTCCTCAACCTGGTACTGCGAGAAGGCGCACCCCAAGGTCTCCGCTTCACCGCCCTACTGCAAGACGATCGCTGCGTGGCTGTCGCCGGCTGGCGAGTAGTCGTCAACACGAGCGCTATCAGGAAGCTCTACGTCGATGACCTCTCCACCGCCGCCGCCGAGCGATCTCACGGCCACGGCGCGGCACTCCTAACCGCCCTGGCGGAGCGAGGCCGGGAACTGGGGTGCAGCGCGATCGAGCTCGACTCCGGCGTGCAACGCTTCGAGGCGCATCGCTTCTACCTGCGCGAACGGATGGACATCACCGCCCATCACTTCGCTCGACGGCTCAACCAGTAAGAGCGACGGGCGTCTTCCCCGCACCGTTCGGCAGGGGACCGCTACCGGACGCCGGATGGCAGTGGGTAGTTTCACCGTCCGGACGACGATTCCCTAACGGGACGGCCCGCCGGCGGGCAGGCTTCCGTCACTCCGACTGCTACGAGCTGCGCCCTTCTTCGATACTTTCTCTCCATGACTTCGCCAGCGAGTACCGGTACCTGGACAAAAACAAACTGGGCAGGTGTGACGACCACTGGAACGTGGACGATGACGCCTCCGGCGTCGGCGACAACCCCGCCGCCGCCGATGCAGTCGCAGAAACGCGCGTGGTGGGTTGCTGCAGCTGCGGTCGCCGCGCTCCTCCTTCTGCTGGGAGTGGTCGTCTTCTTCACATCGCTCAACACGGGTAGCGGTGAAACCGCTGCAACGTCCGCCTCCAGCGCGACGCCCACGGCGGATACTGGCGGCGCCCAGAGCACTGCAACGCCGGCCGTCGGCACGACGCCCGCGGCGAACGACGCGGGGTGGACTCAAGCGACGTGGTTTGCCGTGCTCTTTGGGAGCGTGTCGGCGATCTGCCTCATCTTCAAGGAGGTCTTCAACACATTTGCACTGAGCAGCGGTTTCAACGAGACGTCGAAAAATCGCGCAAAGGAAATAGCGGCCGGGTGCTCGGTGTTCGGCTTGATTTTCGGCGCGCCGACAGTGGCGGCAACGATCATTGCTCTAACGGCGAAGTAGCACGCATGTGCGGTCGAGACGTGACGACGCTGGCACACCCGGTGGGATGAGCTGTCTGTGGCACCGATCCTCAAGGACGTGCATCTCTGGTGCCGATCAGGAGGATGACAATCGCGTAGACGACGGCGGCTGCGAGCTGTTCCTCGTGGTTTCCGTCGCGCAGTGAGTTGGCGAGGAGGACGGTCGGTCGGGGTACGAGGGCAATACTGAGGAGCAGTGCGATGCTGAGCACGAGCACCTTCGTGTCGATGCGCTTGAGTCGGATCCAGGTCTGGTGGTGGGAGAGCCAGATCGCGGCGGTGGTGAAAACGAGGCGAGGTAGGCGATGTAGGCGGAACAGTCGCTCAGCAGCTCCTCACCGGTGGTGAATGTGCTCGCCGGGGAGCAGGTCGAGGACCAGCAACGTGAGCACGATCGCGAACCTCGCAAATTTCGAACACGACCCCCTCGGCACTGAGTAGCAGTCGCATCCTCTCGCTAAGCTCTAGCTATGTCGAACCAGTTCCCCAGCCTGAACCAGATGTTCGGGCTTGAGCGCGAGAAGAAGATCGCCGATTCAGGCGTCCGGAACATTTTCACTCCACACCAGCCTATCGGGGAATCAGATCTCCTCTTCGGTCGCCAGACAGAAGTGCGCAGCCTTATCGAGACACTCAACACCCCGGGCCAGCATGTCCTTCTCTACGGGGAGCGTGGCGTAGGAAAAAGTTCGATTGCTAACGTCGCCTCCGTGCTGATCTCGGGCTTGATCGAAGCAAAAGTCTGGACGAAGCGCTGCGATAACTCTGACACCTTCGAATCGATCCTCAAGGGGCCTCTCGCGGAAGTAGGTGCAGATCTCACATTGGTCGCCGTGACGGAGCAGGATGACAAGAGCGGTACCCTCGACGCCAAGGTGGCGAAGGGTACCCTTGCCAAGTCCATTGTCGCCAACTATGCCGCGAGCCATTCACTCAGCCCTTCCACAGTAGCGGAAGCCATTGCACATCTTGAGGGCCTGCTCATCGTGGACGAAGCGGACGCTATCGGAAACCCGGAGGATCGCCGGAAGCTCGCCGAGCTCATCAAGCTCCTTAGCGACTCTGGTTCAAAGTTGAAGGTGATGATCGTCGGGATTAGCGAGACTGGCGAGGAGCTCACAGCGGCGCACCCGTCCGTGCAGCGGTGCCTGCGGGAAACAAAGCTCAATCGCATGTCGACCGCGGAACTGACAGAGATTATTACAACAGGCGGGCCAAAGGCTGGGCTTAATTTCACTGAATCCCTGACAAAGGCGATTGTGCGCCTGAGTGCGGGGTATCCGCACTTCACTCATTTAATTGCCCTTAAGTGCGCAGAGGAGGCGGTGGCCGCCGATCGCACCGAAATTGACGAGCATCACTTGAAGGATGCACTAACAACCGCGGTCCGGGACGCGGAAGGCACACTGAAGCGAGACTATGAAGCTGCCACGCGGTCCGCCGGCACCGACATGTATCGAAACATTGTGCTTGCGGCAGCATCGTTAGATTCGGAAGAGTTCAACGCCGCGAGCCTGCGCGAAGCAATCGACAGAATCACCAGCGGTTCCATTTCTCAAGGGTCGCTGAATAATTTCCTGATTCGGCTCGTCTCAGACGATGGGAAGTCGATACTCACTCGAACCGCGAAAGGCGTCTATCGGTTCACGGATCCTCGTATGGCAAGTTATGCGCGCATGTACAACGCGCTGGCTGCACTTTAGCGAGGCGCGCCAAAGGCGCGACTTCACTCTGTAAACAGGTCCAGCCTTGGGTGGAAGGGTGGGCGCCTGCCGAAGCCCCGGACGAAACTCGCGCGTGCTGCGCTGATCAGCAACGGCATGGTGCGGTTCGGGTTGTCGCTGATGCTGTTCTCCATCGCCGGTGAGCAGACCTACGCGGCGTTCTCCGGGACGTGGTTGAACGTGCTCGGGTGGGCGCTGATCGTCCTCCTGGCCGCCGGCCTGGCGGTAGTCCGTGTGATCGAGAACCGGACCATCCGCGCGGGGAAGAAGTACAAGCCGCGTCCTCGCCGCTGACTACCGCTCGAGCGTGGGTGGCCGTTCCGCGTGCGTGACCGGGGGGGCGAGGGGGCTCTCCCCCTCGTGCGGGCCGGCCCGTTTCGGGTCGGCCCGCGCACGCACTCAGAGCGCGAGCGTGTGGAGGATCAGGGTGGTGGAGCCGATGGGCTTTCCGAAGTCGGTGTAGTCGAGGGTCGCGCGGCGGTTGCTGATGAGGTCGAGGGCGATCAGTTCCTCCTCGGACTCGTCCGTCATGTCGCCGGGCTCCTCGTCCCATTCGCGGAGGACCTGGCGGTCGGCGTCGAGGACCTTCCACAGTCCCCAGACGTGGGCGATGGGGCCGGTCCTCTCGTACGTGAAGACGAGGGCGGTCGCGGTGGGCCAGCCGTAGGCGGCCGCGGCGACGATCAGCGCTCGCGCTGCGGCGGCGGTCGCTTCGGCGTCGCCGGACGCGGCCGCGGCGTCGACGGCGACCTCGGCCGCTCGCAGCGTCGGGTCGTCCTGGTACGGGTCGAAGCGGTGGGCGGGGCGGGGTGCGGTGGTCGTAGTGGTCATGGTCGGGCCTTCCTGTGCAGCAGTGGGAGAAGAGGAGGGGCGGGGACCGGCGCGAGCCGGTCCCCGCCAGGTGTGCTAGCTGAGCCCTGCGGCGTCGGCGGGGGTGCTGTCGCCGGTGACGACCTGCTCGACCGGGGAGAGCGCGTATCCCCAGGCCGCGAGCTGGCGGAAGTGCTCGGCCGTGCGCTCGTCGCCGCGGCGCCAGGACTCCTTGCTCGTGTGCGCCTCCTGGCCTCCGAGGACGACGGCCAGCGCGACCAGGCGGGCCTTCGCGGACTTCGCCTCGACGAGCGCTGCGAGGGCGTCGGCGCGGTAGCCGGAGGGGCGCTCGATGCGCAGCAGCGCGTGCGCGAGATCGCTGCCGTTGCTCATCCCCGACGACACCGCGAACCGGTGCGCGGTGAGGCCGAGAGCGATGACGCGATCTGCGTCCTTGGGGAGGGTCTTGCGGGCGAGGAACGTCGCGATCCGCTCGCGGCGCACCTTCTCGGCCGCGTTCCACGCCTTGTTGTTGGCGATGAGCACCTTCCGCTCCGCGGACTTCTCGGCACGCTCCTCCTCGGCCTCCTCCTCGGTCTGCGGCTGCTCGGGGGCTCCGTAGGCGTAGGTGAATCCGGCGGCGGTCGGGTCCTGAACCAGGAGCGTGACCTCGACCTCGCCGCGCCAGCTGGTGTCGATGAGCACTCCGCGGCCGGGAGCGGCGGCGACCTGCTCGGGAGTGACGCTCTTCCCGTCCTCGCCGCGCAGCTGCCGCACCGGCGTCCACGTCGCCTGGTCGCCGTAGGCGTCGGAGCGGGTGAGGATCTGGAAGCCGTTGCCGGTGTACTCGGCGGCGGTCGCCGCGAGGAGCCCCTGGTGCGCGGCCTCGTCGCGGAGGGTCTGCGCGGTGTGCTCGAACTGGGCCGGGTCGTGGGTGGCGACCTCGATCAGGGTCGCGCGGGCGTCGGCGTCGTCCTCGAACTCCAACAGCACCGCCGCCTGGTCCAGGGTCAGCTCGTGCTCGTGCAGAACGGACGTGACGGTCGCGGACTCCGCGACCGCAAGCCCCTTCTTAACCGCGTCGGTCTTGGTGCCGGTGCGCTTGGCGATCGCTGCAGCGGACACGCCCTCGAACGCGAGCTGCGCCCACGCGGCGGTGCGGTCCGCGACGCTCAGCTCGGCGCGCTGGTCGTTCTCGATGATCTGCTGAACGATCCGGTACTTCCGAGCCGCCAGCAATCAGTCAGGTCGACGAGCCGGTCGTCAGACCGGCCCCCTACGCGCACCAGTCGCGCGAGCGTCCGTTGACGCTGCGCGCGGTGTCGCCGGTGCCGAGGTCGACGAGCACGGTCGAGGTCGCGCTGAAGCCCGGCTCGCCCGGGTAGTCGTCCGGCCGGCCCTCGACCGAGACGGTCTCGACGGCGAGGTACTGCCCGTTCGGCGAGAGGCAGACGCCGCGGATGCGGCCTGTCGGCGAGGTGCGGAACACCTCCGCGGTGCCGGACGCGTCGACGCGGACGACGGAGTACTGGGTCGCCCCCGTCTCCGGCGCGTACTCGGCCTCGAGCTCGACGTAGCTCCCGGAGTCGAGGAGCCGGATCTGCACGGGCGACGCGGTCGCGCTCACGTCGGCCGGGGGGAGGGCGAGCGTCTCGACCGAGCCGTCGGCCAGGTCGATCAGCGAGCCCGACTCCGGATCGGCGACCACGAGCCGGTTCGCGCCGGGCACGAATCCGCGCAGCTCCGCGTGCTGCCCGAGCGGGCTGATCGAGCCTGGCGTCAGCAGGTCGAGCAGGAGCACCGTGTCGTCGAGCGAGTGGGTGACGACCGAGGTGGTGCCGGGCACGAACATCCAGTCGCGCGCCCGCAGCGGCCCGCCGTCGATCCCGAGCACGGGGACCGCCTCGGCCTTCTGGTCGGTGAGGTCGTAGGAGTAGAGGGCGCGGTCGAGCGGGCCCGACGGCGCCTGCCCGGTGAAGGTCCAGCCGAGCACGCCCTTCTCGGGCGAGGAGTGCAGCTCGCTCACGGTCCCGGGGCCGGGGAGCGGGATCACGCCCTCGGAGCCGGTGTCGAGCGTGACCGTGCGGAGGAGGTTCGTGTCGTCCGGCCCGATGGTCACGACGACCAGCACCGGGCCGACGACGGCGTAGTCCTGGATCCGGTCGGCCGTGACGAGGACCCGGGCGTCGCCTCCGGAGAGCGGGCGGACGCGGACGGCGTCGGGCTGCGAGGGGTCGTCGGCGGTGCGGTCGAGGGTGAAGAGGTCGGGGTCCTTCGTGGTGAAGGAGGCGGAGACGTCGGCGGCCGAGCCGGTCGCGGCGCTGCGGGCGTCGTCGATCCCGATCTCGTAGCGGGTGGCGTAGCGGAGGGTGTCGGTGAAGGTGACGGTGAGCACGCCGCCGTCGAGCTCGGCGGTGTGCGGGGCGTCCGGAGCGACGCGGACGCGGTCGAGCGCGTCGGGCTCGAGCGCCTGGTCGAGGTGCAGGCGGGCGCGGGATCCGTCGCGCTCGACCACGCCGTCGGTGCTGACCTCGAGGGAGGCGACCCGGGGCCCCTTCGCGACGGTGGCGGCGGTCAGGCCTCCGACCGCGAGGACGAGCACCGCGACGACCGCCCAGAACAGGCGGGGGAAGCGGGAGGCGCCTGCGGAGTCGAGGCCGGGAGCCCGCCGCGCGCCGCCTTCGGCCCGTCGCCCGCTCTGCGCCGACGTGCGGCGCTCCGGAGACGCGCCGCGCTCAGGATTCGCGCCGCGCTCAGTAGACATACGGCATCGCCGGCTCGTCGATCGGAGTGAGCGCCTCCGGCTCCAGCACGACCGCCTCGGCGCTGGTGACGCTCGGGTTCGCGCCGAAGCCGCCGCTCGCCTCCAGCCACTGCCCCTCCGACCAGGTGTCGGCCCAGCCGGCCTGGTAGACCGGCACGCCCACCGGCTGCGCGTCCACCGCGCAGCAGGTGACGACGAAGCGGGCGATGTAGAAGACGTTCTCGGGGTCGGAGGCGTCGGGCGTCACGAATCCGCTCACCGTCGCCGTGCGGCCGGCGAGGAACTGCTCGCTCGCGCCCTGACGCAGCAGGGTCGCCCAGTCGCGCACGCTGAACGAGGCCGTGTCGCCGGTGGGCGCCGCGGCGGTCACGGAGGCGTCGACGGCGCTCGTGTTGACCTCGCGCTGCGTCGCGGTCGAGGCGGTGAGGGCGGCCGGCGGGAGCACGAGCAGGGCGACGGAGGCGGAGGCGATCACCGCGACTCCGGCCGCGACCGCGACCACCCGGCGCCAGGGGCGGGCGGGCACGGGGGCGTGGAGGTGCTCGACGTCGTCCTCGTGCTCGTGCTCGTCCTCCTCCGCTCGCGGCACCACCGCGAAGGCCGCGATCAGCAGCACTCCGGCGATCACCGCGAGCACCACCGAGAACTCGAAGTAGCGGGGGTGGATGTAGAGGCCGAGCCGGCCGGTCGCCGCGAGCCACAGGGTCGAGACGACGCCGATCAGGCTGAGGACGACGCCCTTCCAGCGGGCGAGGAGGCGCTCAGAGCGCATAGTTCACCGCCAGTCCCAGCACGGCGGCGGCGAGGGCGACCAGCACGGTGACGCGCACCAGCGTCGCGGCCGAGAACGTGGTGCGCAGCAGCGCGAGCATCTTGACGTCGATCATCGGGCCGAAGACGAGGAACGCGATGATGCCTCCCGGCAGGAACGTGGAGCCGAACGAGAGCACGAAGAACGCGTCGACGTTCGAGCAGATCGAGATGACGAACGCGAGCACCATCAGCGCCAGCACCGACCAGAGCGGGTCGCCGCCGAGCGTGGTCAGCACGTCGCGCGAGACGCCGACCTGGATCAGCCCCGCGATGGCGGCGCCGACGAACAGCGCCGGCATCATCGCCCCGGTCTCCTCGGCGAACAGCAGCACGCTGCGCCGGGAGCGGTCGCGGAGGGAGCGGGAGGGCCGCTCGCCCGCCTCGCAGGCAGCGCGGAAGCGGTCGGTGAGCAGGCTCATCGGCTCGGAGTGGCGGCTGAAGATCCAGCCGACGAGGTTCGCGATCGCGAAGCCGCCGACGATGCGCCAGACGAGGATCCCGTCGGCCCAGCCGAAGGCCTGGTAGGTCGTGACGATGGTGATCGGATTCACGATCGGCGCGGCCAGGAGGAACGTCATCGACTCCGACACCGAGAGGCCCTTGACGATCAGCCCGCGCGCGAGCGGCACGTTGCCGCACTCGCAGACCGGGAGGAGCACGCCGAGCAGCGAGATCACGAGCCGCCGCGGGAGCGCCCGCTTCGGCAGGATCCTCAGCAGCACGGCCTCGGGCACCCACAGCTGCACCGCGATCGAGAGGACGATGCCGAGGAAGACGAACGGCAGCGACTCGATGACGACGCTGATCGAGAGGGTGAGGAAGTCGCGCACCGCGTCCGAGAGGGCGTCGCCCGCCGCGTCCGGGGCCAGCAGGCGCGTCGCCACGAGGACGGCGACCAGGGCGAGCCCGAGGAGCGGCCCGCGCCGCGACCGCCGGGCGCCCGGGGACGCGCGGGTCGGGGCGGCGAGCGCGGATTCGGGGGACATCCCGACCCATCGTAGGCGGGGGTCCTGCGCGGGCCGGCGCGGGGCGCGGGCGCGGGGCCGCCGGGTGTCGCCCGGGGCGCACGAGAACTCGGAAGTGGCCGTACGGGAGCGCGAGTACCGCGACTTCTGCGTGCTCGCGGTGTCGGCTGCGCCCGACCTGGCGAGATCCGGCCGCCCGCGAGTGTCCGATGGTCGTCGCACTCGCGCTCGAGTGCGACGACTTCTGGACACTCGGTGCGAGGGCGGGCGCCGAGGGTCGCGGGAGGCGGGCGCGGCACTCGCGCAGCGGCCCTCCGGGTGCAGGATGAGCGCATGCCCGCCTCCCCCGCGCACCCCCTCCGCGTGCGGATGCAGCCGCGCGCGATCGACGAGGCGCACCGCGTCTCGAGTCCGCTCGAGCTGCTCGTCGACCTGACCTTCGTCGTCGCGATCGCGCAGATCGCCCAGCAGCTCGCCCACGCCACCGAGGAGGGGCACCTCGCCGAGGGGCTCCTCCCCTTCGGCATGGTGTTCTTCGCGATCTGGTGGGCGTGGATGAACTTCACCTGGTTCGCCTCCGGGTACGACACCGACGACGTGCCCTACCGGCTGCTGACCCTCGCCCAGATGGGCGGCGTCCTCGTGCTCGCGGCCGGCGTCCCGGCCGGCTTCGAGGAGGGCGACTACCGGGCGATCACCATCGGCTACGCGATCATGCGGTTCGCGCTGGTGAGCCAGTGGATCCGCGTCGCCGTGTCCACTCCGGAGCACCGCACCTCCGCCGTGCGCAACGCCGTCGGCTTCTCGATAGTGCAGGTCGGCTGGCTGCTGCGGCTGCTCCTGCCCGAGGAGGTCGGGGTGGTGAGCTTCCTGCTCCTGGTCGCCTGCGAGCTGGCCGTGCCCCTCTGGGCGCAGCGGGCGGGCGACGCGAACTGGCATCCGCACCACGTCGCCGAGCGGTACGGGCTGTTCACGATCATCCTGCTCGGCGAGGGCGTCCTCGCGGCGGTGATGGGCGTGCAGCGGGCGGTGACGGAGGCGGGCGTCAGCACCTCGCTCGTGCTGGTCGCGGCCTGCGGGCTGGTGATCGTCTTCGCGCTGTGGTGGCTGTCGTTCTCGCATCCCTCCGGCGAGCTGCTGGAGCGGCGGCGCGCCCTCTCCTACCGCTGGGGCTACGCGCACTTCGCGGCGTTCGCGGCCCTCGCAGCGCTGGGATCCGGGCTGGAGGCGGCCGTCGCCGCGACCGCGGGCCACCTCGAGGCGTCCGACACCGTGATCGGCGCGGCCGTCGCGGTCCCGGTCGCGGCCTTCGTCCTGACCCTGTGGGCGGTGCACGCGCCGCTCGGCGAGCACCAGCCGATGCCCGCGCGCCTGGCGCTCCCCGGTGTCGCGCTGGCGCTGGCGACTCCGCTTGTGGCGGGACTGCTCGGCGTGGGCGGGGTGCTGGTCGCGCTGGCCGCGGTGTCGGCGGGGCTGGTCGCCGCGGTGGTGGGGCGCGGGCGCACCGCGGAGTGACGTGGTCGGCGGGCGAGGCGCGTCGCCGTCCCGAGAGGCGCGTTGTCGGGGCGGAGGAGCGGACCGCGCCTCGAGACACAGCCCTCGTCGACGAGACGCCGGCCTGGCGGCGGTGTCCCGGCGGGGGCGGAACGCCTCGGCGAGCGCACCGCGGCAGCGGCTACCCCCGGCGCGGCAGCGGCTCCGGGCGGCGGGGCACCCAGCAGCGGACGCGCGAGCGGTAGCGCTCGAAGTCGGCTCCGAAGCGGGCGGCGAGGTCCGCCTCCTCCAGCGGGCGCACGGCCTGGTTCCAGACGACGGCGCCGAGGAGCGCGTACAGCACGACCAGCCACGACGAGAGCAGCAGCCCGACCGCCGCTCCCTGCACGATGCCGGCGACCGCCATCGGGTTGCGGACCCAGCGGTAGGGGCCGGCGATCACCAGCCGGTTGGTCATCGCGATCGGCAGCGGCGTGCCGTCGCCGAGGAGCGACATCGTGAGCCCCGACCAGATCCCGAGCGCGCTCGCCGCGACCAGCAGCAGGACGCCGACGCCGACGACCGCGGGCGGCGCCGCTCCGAGGCCCACGCCCCAGCGCTCCTCCAGCGCGGCGATCACCAGCGGGACGACGACCAGCGCGCCACCCCAGAACACCGCGATCTGCCCGAGGGTCGCGGCGAGGTGCGATCCGGGTCGGCGGCCCGCGGTCGCGACCCGGAAGGAGAAGGGACCGGAGGCGATCCAGCGCGTGGGCACCCGGCCGAGCAGGAGCAGGCACGCCGGGACGACGGAGCCGCCCGCCGCGGCGATCATCGCGACGACGCCCCAGCCCGCCTCCCCCGTCAGGGTGGCCCAGACGGCCAGGGCGACCGCGCCGAGGAGCGTCCAGGCCGTCGCGGTGACGGCCGCCCAGCGGATGCCCGTGGCGGCCAGAGCGGAGGCGCCGACGAACAGCGGGAGGTCGAGTGCCGCGACAGGGACGGGATCGAGGCTGCCGAGCGTCGCGATCCGCACCGCGGGGACGAGCGCCACGGCGACCCACCAGGCCGCGCCGCCGAGGGCCTGCACGGCGAAGTAGAGGCGTCCCCAGGGCATGGCTGCACGGTACTTCATAGCTGAACCCAAGGAACGACCCAGGGCGTTGACGGGCTCAGCGCCCTAGGCTCGGAACCAGTTCCCGCCGCCTCCACGAGAAGCGGCCCACCACGACGCCAAGGACGACGCCGATGAACCGCACGACCGTGATCACCGCACTCGCCTGCGGGCTCCTCCTCACCGCCGCCGCAGCCACTCCCGCTGTCGCCGCGACCTCGGACACCGCCGGGGACTCCACCCGCTCCGTCGACGAGTTCGGCGTTCTCGCCGCGACCGACGGCGACACCCTGCTGATCAACGGGCGCGCCTTCCTCCTCGAGTAGGCCCTCCCCGCCGGGCGCGGACGCGAGGACGCCACTCGCGACGCCGGCCTGCTGATCCGCCGCTGCGTCGACGTCGACGCCGCCGCGGCCGTATTCCTGGTGGCCGTCATCGAGGCCGCCGCCCCCGTTCGCCGAAGCCCGCGCCCTGATGGCCGGTGGGCGAAGCCTCGCCGCGGGCGACCCCGGATCGTCATCCACCCCCACTATGGTGACGCTACTCATGCCCGGTCCTCCGGCCGTGGACCGGATCCGACACGGATCCCGCGAGGGGTGCCGCCCGGCAGTCGTCTCGCCCGTTCGCGGACCGCCCTCCCCGGGAAGGCTCCGCCTCCCCGCGGCTGGAGTCAGCATGGAGTCCCCCTTCCCCCTCGCGCACCGGCGATCCGGCACCACCGTCGGACTGCTGTCGACCTTCCCGCCCACGCGGTGCGGGCTCGCGACCTTCACCGAGGCCCTCGGCGGAGCACTGGCCGACGACCACGGCGCCGGCATCCGCACCGTCCGCGTGATGGACGAGCTCGCCGTGCCCGGATCGACGCCCGGCACGAGCGTCGTGGCCGAGCTCGTCGCGGGCGACCCGGCGAGCACCGCGCGCGCGGCCGCCGAGCTCGACTCCTGCGACGTCGCGATCATCCAGCACGAGTACGGCATCTAGGGCGGACCCGACGGCGACGAGGTGATCGCCCTGATGGAGCGGCTGGCCGTGCCCGTGATCGTGGTCCTGCACACGGTGCTGGAGACGCCGACCCCCTCGCAGCGCCTCGTGCTGGAGCGGGTCGCCTCCCTCGCCGACGCGGTCGTGGTGATGACGGCCGTCGCGGCCGAGATCCTCGAGCGCCGGTACGACGTGGACGCGTCGCGCGTCGTCGTCATCGCGCACGGCGTCCCCGTCTGGAACGCGGCCGCCCGCCCCGCCGCCGCCGCGGATCCGCAGATCATCACCTGGGGCCTGATCGGCCCGGGCAAGGGCGTCGAGTGGGGGATCCGCGCGATGGCCGACCTGCGCGACGCCGGCGTCTCCGCCCGCTACACCGTCTACGGGCAGACACACCCCAAGGTCGTCGCGCACGCCGGCGAGGCCTACCGGGAGTCGCTGGCCGACCTGATCGCCGAGCTGCGGCTCGAGGACCGGGTCGTGCTCGACGGCCGCTATTTGAATCCCTCCCAGCTCGCCGCGGCGGTCGCCGACGCCGACGCCGTCCTGCTGCCCTACGACTCCCGCAACCAGGTCACCTCCGGAGTGCTCGTCGAGGCGCTGGCCGCCGGACGACGCGTCGTCGCGACGGAGTTCCCCCACGCTCTCGAGCTGCTAGGGAACGGCCGCGGCCGCACGGTCGCGCACGAGGACCCCGCCGCGATAGCCGCGGCGCTGCGCGAGGTGCTCGCCGACTCCGCCCCCGCAGCCGCTCCGGCCGCCCTCTCCTGGCCCGCGGCCGCCGGCCTCTACCTCGATCTCGTCGAGCGCCTCCGCATCGAGCACGCGGCGTGACCGCGGGGCCCGCCCTCGCGACGGCACTCCCCTACGAGCACCTCGACGCCCTCACCGACGAGCGCGGACTGCACGAGCACGCGCTGCTCGACGCGCCCCGGCCCGAGCATGGCTACTGCGTCGACGACGTCTCGCGCGCCCTGATCGTGGTGGCGCAGGAGCCGGAGCAGACGTTCCGGACCCGTCGCCTCACGGAGCAGTACCTCCGCTTCCTCGAGGCGGCCGCGGAGCCGGACGGCACCGTGCACAACCGGCTGTCGCCCGACGGCGAGTGGGCCGACGCCTCCTCGCTCGGCGACTGGTGGGGCCGCAGCCTCTGGGCGGCCGGGGTGGTGGCCGCGCACGCCGAGCTGCCGCTGACCCGCCGCCGCGCGATGCGGCTCTTCCTCCACCTCGCGGAGGAGCGCTCGCCGGACCTGCGCGCCATGACGTTCGCGGTGCTCGGCGCGGTCGAGGTCGTCGCCGTCCGCCCGCACTCGCTGGTCGCGGTCCAGCTGCTGCACGACGCCGCGCCGATGCTCCTCTCCTGCACGGATCAGGCCTGGCCCTGGCCGGAGGCGCGCCTGCGCTACGCCAACGGCTGCGTCCCCGAGGCGCTCCTGGCGGCCGGCGAGGCGCTGCAGGATCCGCCGCTGCTCGCGCGCGGGTTCGCCGCCCTCGCCTTCCTGCTGGGCCTCGAATCGCGCGACGGCCGCCTCTCGGTGACGGGCGTGGCCGGCCGCGGGCCGGACGAGCTCGGAGTGCTCTTCGACCAGCAGCCGATCGAGGTCGCCGCCATCGCCGCCGCGTGCGCCCGCGCCCTGACGCTCGACGAGGATCCGCTCTGGCGCGAGGGCCTCGCCTCCTGCTGGGCCTGGTTCCACGGGGTCAACGACTCCGCGACCGTGATGGTCGATCCGCTCTCCGGAGCCGGGTACGACGGGCTGGAGCCGCAGGGGCGCAACGAGAACCGTGGCGCGGAGTCGACGATCGCCGCCCTGCACACCTCGCTCGTCGTGCGGCGGGCCGGCCTGCAGCCGACGCGGCCGAGCGTCCCGGCGGCCCCTTCGGCCGTCGCCGCCCGATGACCGCAGGACCCGGGGACCCGGCGGCCGGGCTGCGGATCGCGATGCTCGCACCGATCGCGTGGCGCACGCCGCCGCGCCACTACGGGCCGTGGGAGCAGGTCGCGAGCCTCCTGACCGAGGGCCTGGTCCGCCGCGGAGTCGACGTGACGCTCTTCGCGACCGGCGACTCCGTGACGACGGCCGCGCTCGAGTCGGTCGCGCCGACGGGCTACGCCGAGTCGGGCCGCGACGGCCGCGTCTGGGAGGCGCTGCACATCGCGGCGGTCCTCGACCGCGCCGGCGAGTTCGACCTGGTGTACAACCACCTCGACTGGCTGCCGCTCGCCCTCGCGGCGCAGTGGCCCGTGCCACTCGTGACGACGGTGCACGGCTTCTCGGGGCCCGAGATCCTGCCCGCCTACCGCGAGGCGCTGCGGCACCCGCGCACCGCGCACCTGGTGTCGATCTCGGACAGCGACCGCTCCCCCGAGCTCGACTACGCGGCGACGGTGCACCACGGGATCGACGTGGACGGCTTCCCCGCCGGATCCGGAGGCGAGGACCTCGTGATCCTCGGCCGGATCCACCCCGACAAGGGCACGGCGGAGGCGGTCCGGATCGCCGCCGCGGCCGGGCGCCGACTCCTCCTCTGCGGCATCGTGCAGGACGAGCGCTACTGGCGCGAGGAGGTCGAGCCGCTCGTCGACGGGACGCGCGTCGTCTACCGCGGCTCGGTCGGGCCGGAGGAGCGTGCCCTCGTGCTCGGCGGAGCGCTCGCGCTCCTGCATCCGATCGGCTTCGACGAGCCGTTCGGCCTCTCCGTCGTCGAGGCGATGGCGTGCGGGACGCCGGTGATCGCGTACCGCCGCGGATCCATGGCCGAGATCATCGACGGGGGCGTCACCGGGTACGCGGTGGGCTCCCTGTCGGAGGCGGTCGCCGCGGTCGAACGGGTCGGACTCCTCGACCGCGCGTCCGTCCGGGAGACGGCGCGCCGCCGCTTCGCGGTGGACCGGATGGTCGACGAGTACCTGGCGGTGTACGCGGGAGTGCTCGGGCGCTGACGCCGGCGTCACGTCGGCATCGGATGCTCGCGTGACTCCCGGCCCGCTGCACCGAGTCGCCCGAGAAGGCTCGTTCTCGACGCGGAGAACGAGCCCTCCCGGGCGACTGAGCGATGCTGATAGGAAGAGGCCGTGCCTCGACCTCATCTCTTCGTCACCCGCGGAAGCCTCCTCCACTTCGCCTGCGACGCGTGGCTCCTGCCGACGGACCGCTTCCTCTCGTTCACGGACTTCTGGCGCGGGGTGCCGCAGCTGGAGGATCGCGCACGCGCCGCGCTGACTCCGGAGTTCTCGGACGGCCGACAGGCGGCACTGCCGCTCGCGCCGCGCGACGGCGAGCCCACTCCCGTCCTCACCGCCGTCCCCGATCGCGCCGTGCACGACGCCGAGGACAGCGAAGGACTCGCCGACATCGCCCGCCGCCTCCGGGCCTTCGTCGAGGTCGCCGCGCGGACGGCGACGAGGGATCGGCGCACGAGGCGGCCGCTGCCGCTCCTGGCCGTGCCGCTCTTCGCGACGGCGGGCGGCGGGTCCGGGCCCCTCCGCGACGCCGTGCTCGCCCAGCAGCTCCGCGTGCTGCGGGAGGCCGCCGAGGCGTTCCAGGTCGACATCGCGATCGTCACCCTCCGCGCCGACGTCCACGCCTTCGCCCAGTCCAGGCGGCGACTCGATCCCGCGACGTCCTGGCCCGAGCTGGAGGCTCCGGCCCTCGAGGAGGCGCAGAGCCTCGCCGAGCGCGCCCGGCGCCGCCGGCTCGTGCCCTTCCTCGGCGCCGGGACCAGCGTCAGCGCCGGCGGCCCCTCCTGGGACGGACTGCTCGAGGAGCTCGGTCGCGAGATCGGGCTCGACTCCGAGACGTCCGCGGTCCTCAGCGGGAAGAACGTGCTCGACCAGGCGTCCTATCTCGCGACGCTCTTCGACGAGGAGCAGCCCGGACGGTTCGCCGAGGCCGTCGCCCGTGAGATCGGCTCCCTCGAGCGGTACGGTCTCGCCCCGGCGCTCCTCACCGCGATCGACTCCGAGCAGGCCATCACGCTCAACTACGACCGCCTCTTCGAGACGGCGTCCGAGGACGCGGGCGTCCCCCGCGCCGTCATCCCCGGCGACCACGAGGGCGACCACGAGCGCTGGCTGCTCAAGCTCCACGGCACCGTCGACGACCCGTCCTCGATCGTCCTCACCCGCGACGACTACCTCGGCTTCGACTCCTCCCGCCGCGCCCTCTCCTCGATCGTGAAGGCCACCCTCGCGACCCGGCACCTGCTCTTCGTCGGCTTCGGCCTCACCGACGACCACTTCCACGAGATCGTCCACGACGTCCGCCGCGCGTTCCCCTCCTCCGCCTCAGGAACGCTCGCGACCGCCCTCACCCTCTTCGCCGATCCACTCGACGAGCGCCTCTGGCAGGGAAGGCTGCGGCTCGTGCCGATGCTGCCGGTGCCCCACAATCCGTCCCGCGTCGGCGAGGCCGCCCGCGTCCTCGAGATCTTCCTCGACGCCCTGGCCGCCTTCGCGACGGACGCCCACTCGTACCTCCTCGCGCGGGGGCACGAGAGCGCGATGACCGAGGCGGAGCTGCGGCTGCGGGAGCGGCTCATCGCGCTGCTGCGGGAAACGACGGCGGAGGAACGGGCGACCGGAGCGTGGCAGGAGGTCGCGGGGATGAGTGAGCGGCTGGGTGGGGAAGGGCGCTAGCTCGGACAGCGCTCGTCGCTCGAGGGCCGAACGGCCGAGCCGGCAGTCGTCGGCGACTCCTGCGCGAATGGACGAAGGACCAGCGGATCGACTGATCGCGGGCGAGAGGTCACCGACCTCCCGCCCGGCACCGCTCAGACGGCGTCGTGGAGCTCGACGTTGTCCTGATACTCGAAGTGCGTCTGGACACGATCCGAGACGTCGATGTTCTGCAGCTTGCTGGACGCTGGGATGAAGCCCACCAGACCAGCTGCCGTCTCACCGGCCTGAGCCGTCCGGTAGACGAACTTGAGGATCGCGTCGTTGCGGGAGTGGTAGCCGTAGACCGCTTCGTCGACCGAGGCGGTCAACGAGTCCCAGTTGCTCTTCGCACCGATCGCGGTGCCGAGGAGATGTGCGGCCTGGATCCGCGGCCCTCCGGGCTTCGTGCCCATGGACTGCGCGGCGACGACCATCGCCCTCGCTCCCAGACTGTGACCGATGAGCACGTACGACTTCGCGTTCGTGCGTGCAAGGAGATCACCGATGATCACGCCGGTCTTGTCGGCGCGGTTCTTCGCGACGTGCCAGGGGTTCCTCGCGAGGTCCGAGGCGATCATCGCCGGCCCGGCGACGCCTCCGAGAAGCTTCGCCCCCGCCTTGTGCCCGAGCGCCGCCGCTCCTCTGAGCAGCCCCATGGCGACGCCCTTGCCTGCTGCGCCCAGGGCGAGATCCGTCAGATCCCGCAACTCCTTCGACCCCCATCGGACGCGGTAGACGGGCGAGTCCGGGTAGCGGGAGTCGACGATCGACTTCCACTTGCCCCATCGGTCTCCCTCACCGTCCGTGAGGAACCCGTTAGCGACGACCACGGGGACGCCGCCCGTTCCCGGACGGAGCAGCTCGATCTGGAACGACTTGTCCTCGCTCAGGTAGGCGTTCGCGACCGATGCCCCGAGGACACCTCCCACCGCCGCTCCGACGGCCGTCACGACCGCCGTGCCGCCGGCCATGCCGAGCCCGCCCGCTGCGAGGGTGCCGCCGCCGAGCAGCGCGAGTCCGTGTGAGCTCGCCGCTGCGCCGGTGAATCCGCCGAAGACGCCGAGCGAGCCGATCGCGCCGCCGATGGCGGGAGCGGCGAGGAGAGCGACCGGCGCCGCCATCGCGAGGACAGCGATGCCGCCAACGATGATCTTCGAGGTCGCGTCGAGGTCGGGCTTCTCGTACTCGAGGAAGGCCTCGTAGTCGTGCAGCTCGCCGAAGCTCCCCTGGGCCTTCTCGAAGCCCGGGATCTCGTGCTTGTGCTCGGCGCAGAACTGGGGGACGCGCAGAGCGCCGCGCTCGCGCACCGCCATGTTGCCGCAGCCGACAGCCACGCACGGGAGCGTCGCGGATCCGCAGCCCTGGCAGACGTACACCGGAAGCTGCCCCGCGGGACGGTTGGACTTCCGGTGCTCGGTGTTGAAGAAGCACGACGAGCACCATCCGTGCTGGACGTCCAGCAGCGAGACATCGTCTGCGACGTCCGCGATCCACTGCGCCGTCTTCGCGTACGTCTCGGCCACTTTCTGTGCGGTCCGCCGCTCCTGCTCCACCTGCCGGAGAGCGGCCTTCTGCTCGGCCGGATCCGAATACGCGAGAGCCTCGGCATTGGACGTCATGCGGGCGCGATACCAGGTCTTGGCGTACGCCCACATGTTGCTGCGCAGTGCAGGATTGCTCTCGAGAACGCCACCGCTCTCCGTCACCGGCTCGAGATCGGTGAATTCCCCCGCAAGGGAGAGAGTCGCCCCCTGATCCGAGACCACATCCACTCGGAGACGGGTTCCTTCGACGACATAGGCGTGCAGTGAGCCGGGCATGGGTTGATCGTGCCACATCAGTCGAGGTTCGATCGCCATCCGAGAGTCTGCCGGACGAGGTATCTGCTTGACGTGTCATCGACCGGGTCGCGTCGGTGCCGCGCTTTCACGCCGTGATCGAGGAAGAAAGGATGGAGAGTATCTGCGCCATCTTCGGCAACTCGATTTGCGCCCTGCCGAATTCATCATCCCGCTCTCTGAAATGCATAAGTATATTCCTCAACCTCGCTATACGGTCAAGGGAATTACTGACCTCCTTGCGATCCATACGAGCGCCGAAACTTTTCCAAGCAACCGGACTAGTCACAATTCTACTAAGTTCGCCGAAAGTTAGATCCGATGATCCTTTGAACTCCTTCGACGCGGATGACGGAAGGGACTCAAGCAACTCCTTCTCAGAGAGAAGCCTCGAGTCGAGCAACTCGTCGACGATTTTTCGTAACGACATCTCGCATCGCTCTACGAGGAGGAATGGGTTTGCTATATCCGAAAGCGCCTGCCCGAGATCCGCGCTTGTCACGATGCCGGAGAGAAATCCTCTCGAGTCCGTCACCAAGACATAACCATTGGCATTGACCATTGGGATCGCGTCGAGCAGATCGCTGTCGAGCAACACTTCCCGAGCTTCCTCCATACAGTCTTTCAAGGAAGCGTCCGGGTTGGAGAAAAGGGTCTGCCCGATTGTATGCCAACTGATCACCCCGACCGGGCGGCCTTTCCCGCGAACGACAGGCAACTGGGAGAAGTCGTTCAGATTCATGAGCGTCGTTGCACGCTCCAAACTGTCGGTCTCGGCGACGAATGTCAACGGCTTCACAGTGGCACTCGGAATGAATCTCATGCTCAATTTTTCGCCGACCCGCATCTTTGAAGTTCGCATCTCTTCCTCCACTACATTCAGCCCAGTTCCTTCAGGCGCAACACCTACGTGACTCTTCGGGCAGATCGACACGTTCAGGCTTGGTACGTCAGCGCTTAGGATCGAACCCTGCCGACCGCCGAATCACTGGACCGGGAGTCGCAGCTCGGTGGCGCCCGACGACACTCTGGAAAGCTTATTCTGGTTCCGTCAGCAATCCGGTCCTCCTGTCGGCGATGGTGTCGAGGAAAGTGACGATTCGTGTTCCTTCGCGACGGCGTGGCCGTGCTCAGCCCCAGCGACCTCAGCAGCGCCTCGACCTGCGAGTTCGCGTTCCTCCGCCGGCTCGACGAGAAGATCGGGCACCTCGAACCTTTGCCTGTTGAGCGCGATGAGATGAACGAGCGGACCTCCGCGCTCGGGGACCAGCACGAGGACCGGACCTTGAGGAAGTACCGAGTCGATTTCGGGGGCGGAGTCGTGGAGGTGCCGAAGCCCGATGTGCGGGATCCGGCAGCTGTCCGCACAGCGGTCGAGGTGACACGCGGAGCCTTCGCGAACCAGGCGGACGTGGTCTTTCAAGGAACGTTCGCCGATGAGGCCTTCATCGGCTTCGCCGACTTCATCATCCGGCGCCCCGACGGCCGTTACCGGGTTCAGGACACGAAGCTGGCCCGCTCCGCGAAAGTGACGGCGCTCCTCCAGCTGGCCGCTTACGCGGACCAGCTCGAGCGGCTCGGAGTCCCGGTCGACGACGCGGTCGACCTTCTGCTGGGCGACGGAACGACGAGCACTCACCAGCTCGCGGACGTCCTGCCCGTCTACCGGAGGCGTCGAGCGCGGCTCGAGACGATCGTGAGCGAGCACCTGGTCGAGTCGACGCCGGTCCAGTGGAGCGACCCGCGCTACACGATCTGCGGGCAGTGCGCCCACTGCACGAACGAAATAGAGGCGAGCCGCGATGTCCTTCTGGTCGCGGGGCTCCGGGTTCTCCAGCGGGAGCGGTTGCGGAGTGCCGGCATCACCACGATCGACGAGCTGGCGTCCTCGACCCATGATGTGAACGGGATCGGAACAGACACTCTGGCGAAGCTGCGCAGCCAGGCATTGCTCCAGACCACGGCTGCTGGTGGCGTCCCTCCTGTGGAGGTGCACACCCCCGACGCCTTCGGCGCCCTGCCCGAGCCCTCCCCCGGTGACATCTACTTCGACTTCGAGGGCGACCCCCTGTACTCCGAGGGCGGAGGGGCCCGATGGGGACTGGACTACCTGTTCGGCTACGTCGACCGAGACGAGACCTTCACTGCGCACTGGGCGCACTCCTTCGCCGAGGAGCGTGGAGCACTTCGCGCCTTTCTCGCTGACGTCGCCGAGCGGCAGCGGCGTGATCCCGCTATGCACATCTACCACTACGCGTCCTACGAGCGGACGCACCTGGCGTCACTGGCCGCTCGTCACGGGGTCGGGGTCGAGCAGGTCGACCAGATGTTGCGCGACGGTATCCTCGTCGACCTGTACCCGATCGTCCGCCGCGGCATCCGAATCGGCTCGCCGTCCTACTCCATCAAGAAGCTCGAACCCCTCTACATGGGCGATGAGCTGCGGGACGGAGACGTCACGGACGCGGCCGCATCCATCGCCGAATACGCGGCTGCACGGGATCTCATTCAGAGCGCCGATCCCGACGATCCCGGAGCGACCGCCACTCGCATCGCCCAGGGCGAGGCCAAGCAGGGAGCGATCGCCGACTACAACCGATACGACTGCGTATCGACGCTGCGACTGCACCGGTGGCTGCTCGATCTGGCGAAGGAAGCGGGTGTGGGTCCGCGTGCGAGCGCCGTGGAGGAGGATCCGAAGGGAGAGGAGACAGACGTGGGCCTGCACGCAGAACTTCTCGCTCTGGCAGGGGACCCATTGGATCCCCATCGCACCGACGATCAGACGGCGATCGCGTTCGCTGCGGCGACACTCGACTTCCACGCCCGAGAGGCGAAGAGTTTCTGGTGGGAGCACTTCTGGCGCCTCGGCCACCCGATCGACGAATGGGACGACCAGAAAGGCGTGCTTCGCGCCGAGCGGGTGGACATCATCCGTGATTGGCATCGGGGCGACCGGCAGAGGATAGATCGCCGTCTTCTCCAACTGCATGGAGAGCTTGCGGCCGGGGGCACCCTCGACGTGCACGACACCGTGAAGCCCCTTGCTGTCTACGACTTCGGCGCGTCGATCTCGGGGCCGAAAGATCGTGAAGACCAACGTCACGCTCATCCCGTCGAAGTCGTGACCGCGTACGACGGCGCGTTCGTCGAGATCGAGGAAACGCAGCCTCGGTTCGTCGACAAGTTCGACGATCTTCCTCTCGCTCTAACTCCGGCAAAACCTCCGCCCGCGCTCGACCAGCAGCCGGCGATCGCGGAATGGGCGCAGAGCCTCGCGGATCTTCACCCGAGGTGGCCACGGGACCCCGTCACGGACCTCCTCCGGCGCGTTCCTCCTCGCACTCGTTCCTCCGTCCTCGCCCTCGAGCGTGGCGACATGATCGCTGCCGTAACAGCGACTGTCCTCGATCTCGACGACTCCTACCTGGCTGTTCAAGGCCCTCCCGGAACCGGGAAGACCTACCTCGGATCGCGGGTGATCGCGGCTCTGGTTCTCGAGCACGGCTGGAAGGTCGGTGTCGTCGCTCAATCACACAAGGTGGTGGACAACCTCCTCACCGCCGTCGTCAGTGCTGGAGTACCCGGGCGCCAAGTGGGCAAGAAGGCCTCAGGAGGTGACAGCGAGGTCTATCGGAGCCTGGACAAGAGCGGCTTCCTCCCATTCGCGTCAGAGAACCCTGACGGTCATGTCATCGGCGGGACCGCCTGGGACTTCGCCAACACCCGGAGAATCCCACGCCGCAGTCTTGATCTCCTCGTCGTCGACGAGGCGGGACAGTTCTCCCTGGCCTTCACGGTCGCCGCCGCGGTCGGTGCCCGCAATCTGCTGCTGCTCGGCGACCCTCAGCAGCTGCCGCAGGTGAGCCAGGGCATCCACCCGGAGCCGGTCGATCAGTCGGCGCTCGGCTGGATCAGCGCTCGGCACGATGTCCTTCCGCCCGAGCTCGGCTACTTCCTCTCCGAGAGCCGGCGGATGCATCCTGCTGTCGCGGCTCCCGTGTCCGCTCTCTCCTACGACGGGAAGCTGCGCTCCCATCCCTCCACGGCGGAACGGTCACTGACCGGGATAGAACCGGGGCTGCACGCACGGCCCGTAACTCACACCGGCAATTCGACGTCTTCCTCCGAGGAGGCCGAACTCGTCGTGCAGCTCGTGCTGCAGCATCTCGGTGCTTCCTGGCACGACGAGGCGGCGGGGCGCGGCTACTCCGTTTTGGCTCAAGCCGACTTCATCGTCGTCACGCCTTACAACGCACAGGTCGACACCGTGCGAGCGTCACTCGATGCGGCGGGGCTTCCCGAGGTGCGGGTCGGCACCGTGGACAAGTTCCAGGGCCAGGAGGCGGTCGTCTCGATCGTCACCCTCGCAGCCTCATCGGCGACCGATGTGCCACGTGGCATGGAGTTCCTGATCCAGAAGAATCGGCTCAACGTCGCGATCTCGCGCGCTCAGTGGGCCTCTTTCCTGCTCTACTCGCCCGAGCTCCTGGAGGGGCTGCCGTCGACGCCGGCGGGAGTGGCGACGCTCAGTCGGTTCATCGCTCTCGTCGGTCGTTGACGAGCCCTGCGGCGAGAATAGCGCGGCAGCCCCTCGCGCGATCGATGCGGCGAGATCCGTGGCGACGTCGCTCTCGGTCCCCCAGGTTTCGCTGCGCCTGAAAAGGACAGCGATCCGGTCGGCGGCGTCGTTCAGCGGGTGACCGCTGTGGCCGGGCACCCACTCCAGTTCGACCTCGCGTTTCGCACCCGCGTTCGCGATGGATACGAGCCTGCGTTCGACCGCATCCGTCCGCTCCCGGCGCGCGGGCGGCTACGCCAGGACGAGAGTGACGGCCTCGAGAGCCTGCCTGCAGTCGACCAGGAGCCGGAGTCGGCTGAATTGCGGCTGCGCGCGGATCGCCTCGTCGATGGCGATCAGCTCGGCATGGAAGCTCGATCCGCTTACGGCGCGCTCCGCCCCGAACGAGCCGCCCTCCGAGACCCAGGCGAAGCTCCCGCCCCCGCCCGTCTGCTGAAGGCGCCGTCGGTCGCGATGGTCGTCACCGGCCCGGAGGGCAGCCTGCTGGCCGTTGCCCACCCACGCACCATCTCGGCGAAGCGCGCCTCCTCGGCTATCAACGGCCGCCGCGTCGACAGGAGCTCGGAGGGCTTCGGGATCGTCCGCATGCCCGCATCATTTCGGCGCCCACCGACATGCTGCAGCTCGTCGACGCCCGCTCGGACGACTACCGAGCCCGCACGAACCGCTTCGCCGGCTTCCCCACAGCCCCCGACGCCAGCTCGCCCGTCTCGTGGAGGAACGGCAGCATCGCCCGGCGGAAGCTGTCCCGCATCAGCGGCTCGCCGGCGACCTGCTCGTGCAGGTCGTGCAGCTGTCGCATGGTGAACGGCTCGGCGACGAGGCGGTACGGGTCGGGGCGGTTCCGGTACTCCTCCCCGATGGTGAGCAGCGCGCGCGCGACGATCTCGTCGTGGTCGAAGGCGAGAGGTCCCTTCTCGGCGACGGGCACGGCGAGGCCCGACGCCTGCGTCGCCTCCCAGGGCGCGACCGCGAGGTACGCCACCGACATCACCCAGCCGCGGTCGTCCCGCTCCGGAGCGTCGAAGACGTGCAGCTGGCGCAGCTCGACGCCCTCGATGCCCGTCTTCGTCCGCAGTCCGCGTCGAACGGCGTCGTCGAGGCGCTCCCGCTCGTGGACGAAGGTGCCGGGGAGGCGACGGCCGTACCCGTCCTCGATGAGGACGATCGAGAGCGGGCCGCCGGGAGGCACTGTGAGTACCGCGGCGTCCACGGCGACGGACGGTCGCGGATGATCGGTCAGCTCTGCGGTTGCCATCTGGTAATTGAAGCAGAAGTGCGCTAACTTCGGTGTCATGGAGTTAGCGCAGATACGCGCTAACCGGAACGGGGAGTCTCATGACCGCACACCGGACGTCGCTGACGTCGATGCAGACGGACCGGGCGGTCGGCGCGATCGTCGCCTCCGCGGCCGCCGACGCACTGGGCGCACCGTACGAGTTCCACCCGCCGCTCGCCGACGGCGTCCCCGTCCGGCTGCACGCGGGCGGCGGCTGGGATCTGGGCGAGTGGACCGACGACACGAGCATGGCGATCCCGATCCTCGAGGAGCTCGCGGCCGGTGCCTCCCTTGACGATCCCGAGACGCTGCACCGCATCGGCAGGCAGTGGCGGACCTGGGCCGGGACCGCGAAGGACGTCGGCATCCAGATCCGCCGCGTGCTGTCCACGGCCCCCGGGGCGAGCGAGTCCGAGCTGCGCGCCACGGCGGAGCAGGTGCACCGGTCCACCGGACGCTCGGCCGGGAACGGCTCGCTCATGCGCACCGGCCCGGTCGCGCTCGGCCTGCTGCACGCGGACGACGCGACCCTCGCGGCCGCCGCCCGTCGGCTGAGCGACCTGACGCACTTCGAGGACGACGCCGGAGACGCGTGCGTGCTGTGGTCGCTCGCGATCCGCCACGCGATCCTCGAGGGCGCCTTCAACGTCCGCAGTGGCATCACCGCGCTGCCCGAGGAGCGGCGGACGCTGTGGTCGGAGCGCTTCGACGTCGCCGAGCGGACCGCGCACCCGAAGGACATCCCCGGGAGCAACGGCTGGGTCGTCGCGGCGATCCAGGCCGCCTGGTGCGCCCTCACGCACAGCACGACCCTCCAGGAGGCGATCGAGCTGGCCGTCCGCAGCGGCAACGACACGGACACGGTCGCGGCGATCACCGGGTCGCTCGCCGGCGCCCGCTGGGGACGCTCCGCTGTTCCCTCCGCGTGGCTCCGGCACCTGCACGGCTGGCCCGGGCTGACCTTTGACGACCTGGTGCGCAGCGCCGTGCTCGCCACCCGCCGAGGCGTCGCGGGCGAGAACGGCTGGCCGGCCGCCGCGCGCTGGCCGGTGAGCGGCCTGCCCGCCACGCTCGTCGTCCACCCGCACGACGACGGCGTGCTCCTCGGGGACCTGACCGCCCTGGACACCCTCGCCGAGGACGGCACCGGCCCGCGCGTCGACGCCGTCGTCTCCCTGTGCCGTGTGGGCCGCGAGCAGGTGCCGGCCTTCATCGGCGAGCGGACCGCGGTCTGGCTGGTCGACCAGGACGGCAGCAACGCCGATCCGGCCGGCGTGCTCGCGGATGCAGCCGACTCCATCGCCGCCTACCGCGCCGAGGGCCTGACCGTGCTCGTGCACTGCTTCGAGGGGCGGAGCCGGACGCCCTCCGTCGGAGCCGCGTACAGCGTCCGGCACCTCGGGATCCCCGCCGACCAGGCGCTCCAGGAGGTCAGCGCGGTGCTGCCGCGTGCGCGGCCGGCGCGGTTCCTCGTGGATGCGGTGCACGCGGTGCGGCCTGCGGAGGTGGAGATCGATGGCTGAGTCGGCGCCGAGGGCTGGTCGATCCGCCGCCGGCTAGCCCTTCGGCAGCCGGGCGATGCCCTTCGCGAGGTGGGCGGTGAAGGCGGCCGTCCGCCGGCGGCGGCCGAAGGTCTGCAGGAGCCGACTCTCGAGGGTCGCGCGGTCCAGCTGCGGGTCCGTCCGGAGGAGGAACTCGGCCGCATTGGCGATCTCGCGAGGACTGATCTGGAGGAGCGGACGATCCGCGCCGCTCGTGTTCGGCCGGAACTCCGACCACGTCTCCGGATCCAATTCCGGCGGCCACACGAAGCGCTCGCGGTCGATCACCACCTCCGACGCCTTGATCTGCCGCCGGATCTTCTCGATCCGCGCCGAGTGGACCCGCTGCAGACCGAATGAACGGCCGACGAGCGTCGCGAGCCGCTCGAGCTCGATCGGCCCCTCGAACGCGGTGATCTCGGCGACGACCGCGCGCACCTTCTCCTTGGCCGCCTTCTTCGGCAGCTCGTCGAGGACGGCGACGTCGCCGACGGACACCACGGTCCACGGCTCGAACTCCGTGCGGGACGCACCGATGGTCGGAGTGGCGGCCGCGTCCTCACGCACGAGGACGGCCTGATCGGGGACGACGTCCTCCTCCTTCCCGGCAGGCGCCTCCCCGGCCGGCTTCTCCTCCTCCGCCACTCCGGAGGGAGCGGCCGTCGGCACGATGCCGTACTCCTGGACGACGGCGAGCATGGCGGCCTCGCGCAGCTCGCGGGCGGCCGGCAGACCCTCACCGTCGTCGAACTGCTCGAGGAGGCGGACGACGAAGTCCTGCGTCCGCCAGGCATCGAGGCCGGTGAAGTCGTCGTTGTGCGCCCAACGGTTGCGGACGATCCTCAGCTCGCTCCCCAGCGTCGAGACGACCCGGGTGGACGGATCGTCGAACGGGTACTTGAGCCCGCCGAGGCGCTCGGTCAGCATGCGGAGCTGAGCCTGCAGATCCGCGGAGTCGTAGGTGCGCTCCGGATATCCCTTCGCCCGGTCGAGCTCGCGCAGAACGGTGGGCCACTCGAGAGTTCCGAGGACGTGAGCCAGCTTGCGGGTGAGGATGTCGTTCAGCCGGTGTGCCAGGTGATCCAGCCCCGACTGCACGGAGGCGCGGGCATGGAAGTCGCCGGTCGCAGTGGTCATGGTGATGCCTTTCGAGAAGAGGGAGGGAGGCCGTGGAGGTCGGGGCCGAGTGATGCGGAGCCGTCAGGCGCGGTGTGCGCGGCTGGTGATCTCGGCGAGGACGGCCTTCTCCGCCGCGTTCACGTCGCCGTCCACGGCCGCCACTCGATGAGCCGCGTCGAGCACGTCCGAGAGGTCCCCGTCCTCCGAAGCCATCCGTTCCCAGACGTCCTCCGGGTCGACGTCGACGACGCGGGCGAGCCGCTCGTCGACCACCTCGTGCGTCTCCCGCACCAGGGCGATCAGGTGCCGCATCAGGAGGATCTCGTCGTCCGAGATCCGCTTGTCCGCGTTGATGACGAGCCAGGCCGTCCAGAGCATGAGCTGCGGGTGACGCGTCCGCCGGCTCAGCCCCGTCGCGATCTCGATCACCCGAGCCTCGTTGCGGAACACGGTCTGGGCGTGGCGACCCACGAGGACCGTCGTCCAGCGATTGATGCCGATCGCGAGCGGTACTCCGGCTGCCGGAATGGCGATCTTGACGACGTTGCGCTGCAGGAGATATTTCCCGACAACCGGAAGACCTTTGGCCGCCGCGAGGGCGGGGCCGGAGTAGAACCGCTTCACGAAGGGTCGGATCAACGCCGGTGCCGCCTTCAGCACTCCCTCTCTGACGACCTCTCCGCCCTTGATGGTGAAGGCGACCCGGATGAGCTTCCACAGATCCTCGGGGTCCGAGGGATCCAGTCGGATCCCGTAGAGGACGGAGACGTCCCAGGCCAGGCGGACCTGCAGCTGGGTGAGAAAGGCGATGTCGACCATGACGGTGACGCCTGCAGCCGGGAGTGTGAGCGGGCTCGCTCCTCCGAGACTGCCGAGGGTCGTGATGATCGCCGCGGTGTAGGCGCCGGCGGACAGGCCACCCTCGAGCGCCGCATAGTTCGCCGCCGTCTTGATGCGCCGGTCGACGATCCCGTCCGCCGGGACGCCCTCGTACTTCCGCCGGAAGTACTCCGCATCGACCTTCTCGGTGTAGGTCTTCAGTGACTGGGCGAGCAGTTTCTCGAACCAGTTGCCGGACTTCAGGTCGTCCGCGGTCAGGCTCGACAAGAACTCGCGCAGCTTGCCCGTCTCCTCCGCGAGGTCGGCCCGAGCCGCCTCGTCATCCTCGGCGGGCTCGTCGACGGTCGGGTTGTTCGGCATGAGGGCTCCCCCGGGAGTGTTCGACAGGTGTCCGTCAGACTGCCACGAACCGGAGACACCGTCGGCGTCGGAGGGTACGGCTCCCTCCTCCTCGCGGGTCATCCGAGGGCCAGCGTCCACGAGCCGTCCGCGGTCACGGAGACCACGGAGGGGCCTGCGCTGAGCGGGACGGTGCCCGAGTAGGCCCCGATCTCGTTCACGAGCAGCCCGAAGCCGAAACCGCCGGTCTCCTCCTGCACCACGAAGTTCGCCGTGCCCTGGTGCGAGGCGGTGAGTCGGGAGGCGTCGCCGGAGTAGAGGAACACGGCGTCCCCTGTGCCGCTCGGAGCGAGTGCCGGACTCGCCGAGACGGGGTCGAAGCGCAGCGTCCACGGGCCGCTCGCGGTGATCTGGGCGGAGGCGCCGGTGCCGAAGGAATTGAAGCCGTAGACGGTCACTCCCGAGTAGGAGCCGATGGTGTTGACCAGCAGCTCCCCGGTCGAGGCGTTCTGCGCGTCGATGATCTGCACCGCGAAGTTGCCCTCGCCCGAGTACTCGGCAGTGACCACTCCTGCGGTCGCGCCGGCGGGCAGCGTCACGACGCTGTCCCCCGTTCCCGATTCGGTGACGGAGGCGAAGGTGCCGAACTCGTCGGTCGCCCACGCGGCGGTCTCCGCGGTCTCGTCGACCACGGGCTCGGGCTCGGGCTGCGCCGTCCGGGCCGGCGCGGGCTCCGGAGAGGCCTCGGCCTCGGATGCCGCGGGCGCCGACTCGGCCGGCTCCGGCTCGGCGGAGGAGGCGGCCTCGGCGGAGGCGGCCGGGCGCTCCGGTGCCGGATCCCGCGAGCCGGACACCGCGCCGACGACGACCGACAGCGCGAGGAGGCCCGCGGTCACGGCGATCGCCGGGACCTTCGCGCGGGAGTAGCCCTCGAGCGGCCTGCCCCGCCCGTCCCGGGTGGCCCCGGTCAGCAGGAGGATCAGGTCGACGAGCACCCAGATCCCGAGTCCGCCGAAGGTGATCAGCTTGAGGATCGCGGTGCCGGGCTTGCCGAGGTAGAAGCGGTCGGCGCCGAGGCCGCCGAGAAGCAGGGCGAGCAGCCAGGCGGTGAGGAAGGACTTCTGAGAAGTGGTGGACATGAGGGTCTCCGTTCAGGGTCGTGCGGGTCAGTCGCGGTGGCGCTCGAGGACGAGATCGAGTCCGTCGTCGGGGTGGTAGCCCCAGGAGGCGTCGAGGTCGTCCCAGGACGCCTCCTGCCTGCCGTCGAGGGCACGGGTGCTGTCGATGCGCGTCAGGACGCTGTCGGGCACGTCGACCTCGGTGAGAACGCAGGCGACGTCCGCGAGATCAGCTCCGGGGCTCTCCGCGCCCTCCGTCTGCATCGAGAGGCTCGTGCCGTCGTCACCGAGTGCGAAGTACCCGCCGGGCGAGATATCGCACGTCTCGAGAGCTGTCTCGATGGCGGTCGGCCCGACCGAGCCGACGGCGGAGCCGATCGCCGGCAGGACCCAGAGCCCGAGGACGATCCCGATCAGGAGGCCGCCGGCCGCCGTCACCACCGGCAGGACCCGGGGAAGGGCGGGTGCCACCCCCCGTCGCTGCGGACCGGCGAGCGCGGAGGTGGTGCCGTGCTCCGCGGCGGGGACGTCAGGCTTCGGGGCGAGGCCCTCCGGAGCGGGGGCTGTGCTCTCCGCCGGGTGATCCTTGTCGTCGGTCGGGAGAGCGCGCCGTCCCCGCTCGGGAGCGAGCTGATCCGGCTGGGGAGCGGGGTACGTCGGCTCGGGGCCGGTCTGGTCGTCGGCCATGATCAGTACCTCGGCAGCGAGAGCAGGTTGTCGGACTCGACGCCGTTGGACGTCGTCGCGATGTACCGGCGGCCGGCGCCGGAGCGCCGGGTGATCACCTGGGCCTCGGCTCCGGTGCGATCGTTGTGGGAGCGGAAGACCGCCCCGCTGTCGATGCGCCCGACGATGGAGCCGACGGGCTCGGAGTGCAGGGGGCCGGTGGCGCGGACGGAGTGCTGGACCGCGACGATGTGCTCGTTGCGGGTCCCCGGTGCGGTGACGGAGATGCGGCGGATGTAGGGCATGTGGCCTCCTCGGCGACGGTGCGGCGGCGGGTGCTGCTGCGGTGATGAGAAGACTGGAGGCTGGCCTTATCTGACTGCGAGACAAACAGCGATAAGCCCCCTTATCGATGATTAAAGCCACTGGGGGTCAGGACCCAGTAGCTTCGAGACACCGACCCGCACCGACCGAGGAGGAGCGATGACCGACACCCTGCTGTCCCTGTCCGACATCGCCGCGCTCGCCGGCGTCCAGCGCCCGACGGTCTCGGCTTGGCGCTCACGGGCTCGCGGCAGCGCCGCGCCGTTCCCCGCGCCCGTGACTGGAGCGGTCGGCTCGGAGCGCTTCTCCGCCGGTGACGTCTCCGCGTGGCTCGCTGCCACCACGAAGGGCAACAACCCGGACGCGACTGCGGACGTCCTCTCCTTCGGTCGAGCAGCGGATCGCGAGCCCGACGCCTTCGACGCCCTCGTCGCTCTGCGCGCGCAGCTCGGCGAGGAGCTGGCCGCCGTCGACGATCTCGTCGCGACCGCTCGCGGAATCGACCCCGGCGACGCCTGGCTCGTCTCCGAGATCGAGGCGCTGGGACCCCACCTCGTGACAGCCGCCCTCGAGGCCGATGCCGCTGTCGAGGCGGCCTGGACTCCCGGCGCGGCCTTCGACCGGGCACGGCCGGCCGCTCCCGAGCGCACCGCACTCGACCCGGAGGCGGAAGCTCTCGTCGCCGACCTCGCCCTCGTCCTCGCAGGAGGCGACGCCACCGGGACCGTGGTCGACCCGACCGGCGTCTGCGCAGCGCTGATCATCTCCGTCGGCATCCGCGCGGGCGACGGCGGCGAGATCGACGCCGTCCTCGGAGCTCCGTCCGACGCGAGCGCCGGACGCCGCGCGCGCCGACGGCTCGCCGCTCACGGTGTCCGCTGGCGCGACCTCAGCCTCGACGAGGAGACGAGCGGGAGCGCCGTGGAGACACTCGTCGCGCAGTTCCCGCACGAGGGGGCGACGACGACCGCGGCCGTCCCCGTGCTGGAGGCGATCGACGAGCTCCTGCTCGGCATGCCCTCCACCCAGCGCGGGGTGATCATCGGCCCGGCCGCGGCACTCTGCGATCGCCTGCCGGCCGCCGCAGCGAACATTCGGCGAGACGCGCTGCGCGACGGCCGCATCGGGGCGATCGTCCGACTCCCCGAGGGCCTTCTCCCCGCTCATCCCCGTCAGTCCCTCGCCCTGTGGGTCGTGGGCCCGGCCGACGGCAGAGTCGAGGAGGGTCGGCGGTGGACCCTGCTCGCCGACGTCGGTGAGCGGACGCTCGACACGGCGGTGCGGTCACTGATCGTCGGCGACGTCTTCGCCACGATGGGCCGGGCGGCCGATCTGAGGGCGCACGCCTTCGCGTTCGGCCGAGTGGAGGCCGCCACCGCGGTCCTCGCCCAGTCCGGCTCCCTCCTGACGCAGCGCAGCCGCGGGCCGCAAGTGGGTCGTGTCCCGTTCGACGCCGCCGCTGCGCGAGCCGTCCGGATCGAGCATCTCCTCGGGGTCGTCGGCGGGAGGGTCGCGGACCTGGCCGCCGAGCCGGTGGCGGCCGACGCCGAGGTCGCGTCGCTCTCTCCGCAGTCGATCGGCACCCTGTGCACCTCGAAGGCTCTGCGCTACCGCGCGGGCACCCGCCTCACCGAGGCCGAGATCGGAACCACCGGCCACGGCGTGCTCGGTCTGCCCGAGCTCCTCGGCGAGACCGAGCGGGGCTCGCGCCGCGTCGGGATCCTCGAGTTCGAGCGGGCGCACGGACGATCAGCGCGCACGCAGCCCGGCGACATCGTCTTCTGCACCTCGCCGCTCGCCGCGATCGTCGACCACGAGGGCGGCTCCGTCGTCGCCTCCCCCGCCCGCATCCTCTCGATCGTGGATCCGGACTCGGGCCTCGTTCCCGACCTGCTCGCGGCCGACATCGCCGGTCGGCCCCCGGGCTCCCGCCGCTGGCGCGACTGGACGGTCCGCCGGGTCGTGCCCGAGCGCGTCCCGCCCCTGATGTCGGCGCTGTCGCGCATCATCGAGCTGCGGGCCGAGACCGAGCGTCGACTCCAGGCCCTCGACGAGCTCGAGACCCTGATCGCGGACGGCGCCGTGCACGGCAGCATCCGCCACCCTCTTCTTCCCACCCGCACCGAGACCGCCGCCGACGACGTCGACGGCACCGCACAGAAAGGCAGCTGATGGCACCCCGCCTCGCCAAGACCGCCGTCCCCCTCGCCCCGTCGACGATGAAGGAGCTGAAGGACACGCTGTGGAAGGCCGCCGACAAGCTCCGCGGCTCGATGGACGCCTCGCAGTACAAGGACGTGATCCTCGGGCTCGTCTTCCTCAAGTACGTCTCCGACGCCTTCGAGGAGCGCCGCGCCCAGATCCGTGCCGAGCTGACCGCCGACGGCCTCGACGAGGACCAGATCGCCGAGCTGATCGACGACGTCGACGAGTACGTGGGACGCGGGGTGTTCTGGGTGCCGGCGCCCGCGCGCTGGAGCCACCTCGCCGAGAACGCGAAGGGCACCGAGGCGACCGCCGCCGAGCCCGCGCGGTCGATCGGAGAGCTGGTCGACGCGGCCATGGGCCTCCTGATGGAGCACAACAGCGGCCTCGCCGCAACGCTGCCGCAGATCTTCAACCGCGACAGCGTGGATCAGCGACGTCTCGGCGAGCTCGTCGACATCTTCAACTCCGCGCGCTTCACCGGCGAGGGATCGACGCGGGCCCGCGACCTGCTCGGCGAGGTCTACGAGTACTTCCTCGAGAAGTTCGCCCGCGCCGAGGGCAAGCGCGGCGGCGAGTTCTACACGCCATCGAGCGTCGTCCGGGTGCTCGTCGAGGTGCTCGAGCCGCACGAGGGCCGGATCTACGACCCGTGCTGCGGGTCGGGCGGCATGTTCGTGCAGACCGAGAAGTTCCTCGAGGCGCACGACCGCGAAGGCAGTGACCTCTCCGTCTACGGACAGGAGCTCAATGAGCGGACCTGGCGGCTCGCGAAGATGAACCTCGCCATCCACGGCCTGAACGGCAACCTCGGCCCGCGCTGGGAGGACACCTTCCGCCGCGACCAGCACCCGCAGCTGCAGGCCGACTTCGTGCTCGCGAACCCGCCGTTCAATGTGAAGGACTGGGCGCGCAACGAAGAGGACCCGCGCTGGGCCTACGGAGTGCCGCCGGCGAACAACGCGAACTACGCCTGGATCCAGCACATCGTCTCGAAGCTCGCCCCCGGCGGCAGCGCCGGCGTCGTGATGGCGAACGGTTCGATGTCGTCGAACTCCGGCGGCGAGGGCGCCATCCGCGCCCAGCTCGTCGAGGCGGACCTGGTGCAGTGCATGATCGCCTTGCCGACGCAGCTGTTCCGCAGCACCGGCATCCCGGTCTGCGTCTGGTTCCTGGCGAAGGACAAGACGCCGGGGCGCGGAGGCGTCGCCGACCGCCGCGGCGAGGTGCTCTTCATCGACGCGCGGAACATGGGCTACATGGTCGACCGCGCCGAGCGGGCGCTGAGCGACGAGGACATCGCGACGATCGCGGGGACCGTGCACGCCTGGCGCGGCACACGTTCCGCCGGCGGAGCCGCCTACGAGGACAGGGCGGGCTTCTGCTACTCGGCGAAGAACGCCGAGATCGCGGCGAACGACTACGCGCTCACGCCGGCGCGCTACGTGGGAGCGGCCGAACTGGCCGACGACGGGGAGCCGCTGGAGGAGAAGATCGCGCGTCTGCGCGGCGAGCTCCTCGCGGCGATGGACGAGTCCGACCGCCTCGCCGCGGTCGTGCGCGAGCAGCTGGAGCGTGTGCTGTGAGCGTCACCACCATCGCCGCACTCTCCGCAGCCGGTGAACTCCACTACAGCGATGGCTATCGGACGCAACGAAGTGAACTCGCCACATCCGGGTTCCAGATCCTACGCGTCGCCGACATCAGTAACGGATCGATCAAACTCGACGGAAGCGATTTCGTTCATGCGTCTAGAAGGCGAGCCATCGGCGCGAAGGAGGCGATGGAAGGCGACATCGTCTTGACCACAAAAGGAACGGTCGGCCGAATCGCGATAGTCCCGTCCTTACCGCGACAAGCCGTTTACAGCCCACAGGTCTGCTACTTCCGAATTGCCGACGGATCTTGTATCGATAGGAGATGGCTTTTCTACTGGTTGCAGAGCGAGCAATTCTGGAGCCAGGCTCGCGACCGGATGAACAACACCGACATGGCGGCCTACATTAATCTTTCTGACATGGGTTCTCTCGCTCTCGAGATTCCCACCAGGAGCGACCAGATTGCGATCGCGGAGGTGCTGGGCGCACTCGACGACAAGATTGCCGCCAATCAGCGCACCGCGCATGCGTCATGGGCCCTCTCCGCCGCTCTATACTCGCAAGTCAGTCGGAATGCCGGCGGCTCGGTGCTCCTAGGTGACCTTGTGGCAACACAATACGGCCTCACAACTCCGGCCACGGGCGGACCCGCGCAACTACTTCGTGTGACGGATATAAATAAGCGCCCTTGGATTACGTGGGAATCAGTCCCATTTTGCGATCCGAGTCCCGCGGACATGATTAGGTACAAGTTAGCTCCCGGCGACATCGTCGTCGCCCGAATGGCCGATCCTGGAAAGTCGGCGTGGATCTCCTCCGACCCGCTGGAAGCGGTGTTCGCGTCTTATCTGGTTCGCCTTAAAGTCCACGACCCCACTCAAAGTGCATTCGTTTATCACTTCCTTCAATCGCAGGCTTATTTGGACTACGTGCAGTTCTCCAAGCAAGGGTCCGTCCAGTCGAACATGAATGCAAAAGTTATCGTCAACTGCCCGATGCCCGATCCAGGGAAAGTAGACCTGAAAACTTTCAACGAGAAGGCGTCGTTGCTCCGACAGACAATTGACATTTCCCTTGCGGAAGCGTCACGGCTGGAAGCACTCCGCGACACTCTTCTCCCCGCCCTCATGTCCGGCAAGCTCCACGTCAGGGACGCAGAGCGCGCGGTCGAGGACGTGCTCTGATGGCCGGGTTCTCGGAGGCGCAGTGGGAGGAGCTCGCGCTCGACAGGCTCGGCGAGGAGCACCTGATGTGGCAGCCGCTCCGCGGTGAGCAGATCGCCCCGGGGACGGGTGAGCGCGACTCGTGGGCCGAGCTGCTCATCCGCCCTCGTCTGATGACGGCGCTGCAGAAGCTGAACCCGACGATCCCGCCGACCTATCTGGCGCAGGCGGCGGCCGAGATCGCGACTCCCTCCTCGCAGGACGCGATCACCGAGAACCACCGGATCCACCGCTTCTTCGTCGAGGGGTACCGCCTGTCCTACCTCGAGGCCGACGGCGTCGAGCGCAACGTCACCGTGCGGCTCCTCGCCGCGGAAGCCGACGACAACGACTGGCTGGCGGTCAACCAGGTCACGATCCAGCAGGGCGATCACAAGCGGCGCTTCGATCTCGTCCTCTACCTCAACGGCATGCCGGTCAGCATCCTCGAGCTCAAGAAGGCCGGCAGCGACGCGGCGAAGGTCGCCGCCGCGCACGCGCAGCTGCAGACCTACCTGCGCGAGTTCCCGCTCGCGTTCCGGTTCTGCGTCTTCACCGTCGCCTCTGATGGGCTCGAGGCGCAGTACGGCACCCCCTTCACTCCGCTCAACCACTTCGCGCCGTGGAACGTCGACGAGGAAGGCAAACCGGTCGGCCGCGACGAGCGCGAGGACGGCAACGTCGTCACTCCGCTCGAGCGCGCCCTCGACGGGCTCTACAACCAGACGCGGTTCCTGCAGATCCTGCGTCACTACACCGCCTTCGACCAGGGCGCCGAGGGCCTCGAGAAGCGCATCGCCAAGCCGCACCAGTACTTCGCGGTGGCCAAGGCCGTCGGCCGCACGATCACCGCGGTCGACAGCAACGGCAAGGCGGGCGTCGTCTGGCACACGCAGGGCTCGGGCAAGTCGATGGAGATGGAGCTCTACACGAACCTCGTCGCCCGGCACCCGCACCTCAAGAACCCCACGGTCGTCGTCATCACCGACCGCACCGAGCTCGACGGGCAGCTCTTCTCCGGATTCGAGCGCAGCCTCCTGCTGCCCGAGAAGCCGAAGCAGGTCACCAGCCGAGCGGAGCTGCGGGAGCAGATCGGTAACAGGCTCACCGGTGGCATCTACTTCACGACCCTGCAGAAGTTCGGACTCAGCAAGGAGGAGCGCGAGGCGAAGGCAGCACATCCGCTGCTGTCGGACCGGCGCAACGTGATCGTGATCGTCGACGAGGCGCACCGCAGCCACTACGACGACCTCGACGGCTACGCCTGGCACCTCCGCAACGCCCTGCCGAACGCCACGCTGATCGCCTTCACCGGGACCCCGGTCAGCTTCGACGACCGCGACACCCGCGAGGTCTTCGGCGACTACATCGACATCTACGACCTCAGCCGCGCGGTCGAGGACGGTGCCACGGTGCCCGTCTCGTTCGAGCCGCGCCTGATCAAGGTCGAGCTGGCCGAGGGCGTGAGCCAGGAGCAGATCGATGCGGCCGCGGACGAGTTCACCGTGGGTCTCGACGAGACCGAGCGGACCCGGATCGAGCAGAGCGTCGCCGTCATCAACGCCCTCTACGGTGCCCCCGAGCGGATCGACGCCCTCGCCGCCGACATCGTGCAGCACTGGAGCGAGCGCAGCGAGCGGATGAAGGCGGCCATCGCCTCGCCCGGCAAGGCGATGATCGTGGGGGCGACGCGCGAGATCTGCGCCCGCCTCTACTCGGCGATCGTGGCACTGAAGCCGGAGTGGCATTCCGATGACCTCGCCGGCGGCCGCATCAAGGTCGTCTACTCGGGCACTCCCTCCGACGTCTCGCCTGTCGTCGAGCACGTGCGCCGCGACTCGCAGAACGCGACGGTCAAGAAGCGGATGAAGGACGTCGACGACGAGCTCGAGCTGGTCATCGTGAAGGACATGATGCTCACCGGCTTCGACTCGCCGCCACTGCACACCCTCTACCTCGACCGTCCGCTCAAGGGTGCGCTGCTCATGCAGACGCTGGCGCGCGTCAACCGCACCTTCCGCGGCAAGCAGGACGGCCTGCTCGTCGCCTACGCCCCGCTGGTCGACAACCTCACGGCCGCTCTCGCCGAGTACACCGCGGCGGACCAGGCCGAGAAGCCCGTCGGCCGCAACATCGACGAGGCCGTCGGGATCGCGATCGAGATGGTCGCCGAGCTGCGCGAGCTCCTCGCCGACCACGACTGGAAGACGGAGGCGTCGTCCCCGCACCCCAAGGCGTATCTCAATGCCGCCTCCGGTGCGGTGAACTTCCTCCGTTCGCGGTCGAAGTCGACCGCCGAGGGCCAAGAGGATCCGGCGGCACGGTTTCGCGCGCTCGCGAGCAAGCTCTCGCGCGCGTGGGCGCTCGCCTCGGGCGCGCAGAATCTCGCCGAGCTCCGTCCCGAGATCTCGTTCTACGAGGACGTGCGGATCTGGATGGCGAAGTTCGACGCCGAGGACCGCCACGCGAACGGCGAGCCGATCCCCGCCGAGATCGAGCGCCTGCTCGGGCAACTGCTCGCCCAGGCGACCGCGACCGGCGAGGTGCTCGACATCTACGACGCCGCCGGCATGCCGAAGCCGTCCCTGGACCAGCTCACTCCCGAGTTCGTCGAGAAGACGCAGAAGGCGCGCAACCCGCACCTGGCGATCGAGGCGCTGCGCAAGCTCCTCGTCGACGAGTCGAGCGCGGCGACCCGCAACAACGTCGTGCGCAGCCAGGCGTTCTCCGCTCGGATCGCGGAGCTGATGACGAAGTACACGAATCAGCAGCTGACCTCGGCCGAGGTCATCGCAGCGATGGTCGAGCTGGCCCGCGAGATCTCGGACGAGGCCGACCGCGGCAAGCGGTTCGACCCTCCGCTGAGCAGCGACGAGGTCGCCTTCTACGACGCGGTCGCGCAGAACGAGTCGGCGGTGACGCTGCAGGGCGAGGACACGCTCGCGCAGATCGCGCGCGAGCTGGTGCAGACGATGCGCCGCGACGTCCGCACCGACTGGACGGTCCGCGACGACGTCCGCGCGAAGCTCCGCTCCTCGATCAAGCGGCTCCTCGTGCGCTACCGGTACCCGCCGGACCAGCAGGCCGGCGCCATCAAGCTCGTGATGGAGCAGATGGAGTCGATGGCCCCGCGGTACGCGACGGAGCGGGAGGCGGCGCTGTGAACCGTGTGTTCGTGGCAGCGGACGACACCTCGAGGTCTGAGACGCTGACCCCGACATCGCCAGAACCGACGTCGGCCTGATTCACCGATCATCGCGCGACGCCACCACCACACCGCTTCGAGCGGCAGCCCGCCGGCTGAACACGAACCAACAGAGGGGAACGACCATGACCGAGGACCAGACCACCGAGACCGTCGACGAGGCGATCGCCGTCGAACCGATCACGCTTCAGACCGAGCTCCCAGCGGAGGAGGCCGTCCACGACATCGCGAAGGCGGTCAGCGCCCGCCACACGATCGCGCGCAAGTACGTCCTGAGGCTGCGGCGCAGGCGCCCCGATGCGACGCCCGCCGAACTGGTGCGGATGCTCGAGCGCCACTACGGCACCTCCATCACCGCTGCGGGCGCCCTGATCTCGGCGGGCGCCATCGCGGCCGACGTGGGCATCGCGATGATCCCCGGAGTGGGAGCCGCTGCCGCCGGAGTGAAGAGCGCCGGCACGCAGGCCGCGAAGAAGGCGACGAAGGAGGCGACGAAGGCCGCTGTGAAGACGGCCGCGAAGAACGTCGCCCTCGGCGCCGCGAAGTCGGGTGCGCAGCGGGCCGCGAGCCTCCTCCCCGCCGGAGACGAGCAGCTGCAGTTCGAGATCACAGCGATCTTCGCGCTGGCGATCGCCGACATACACGGGATGGACCTCGACAAGGATCAAGCGCAGGCGCTGGTCTACGGTCTGACGAACGATCGGGTGGGAGGCGCGCAGATCGCGGCCATGGCATCCGACGTCGCCGCCGTCTCCACCGGCGACACGGTCACCGGCCCGTCGAAGACCGTCGAGCGCTCCCCCTGGGCGAGCACTCTCGCGAGGTCCCTCCCTGCCGGTGGCGCCCAGGAACTCGTCCAGACCATCCAGACCGGCCAGCTCGCCGGCGTCCGCGACACGTTGAGCGGCAAGCAGCAAGCGGCGGTCGACTACGGAGTCGGTGCGCTGTCGGGAGGGATCGTCCGCTTCGTCTTCGGTCGCGAGGTCATCGCCGCGTCCCGCGCCGCCTTCCCGGAGGCGCCCGAGGAGTTCCCCGTGCACCTCGCCCACGTGGAGGTCGTCGACGGGGAGGACGAGGACGCGGAGCCGAACCGCGCCCTCGCGGCGCTCGAGGACGCGGCCAGGTCGACCGGGACCTGGGTCGCTGGTACCGCCGGCGCTGTGGGTGAGGGAGCTGCCAGTGCGGCCGGCGCGCTGTCGAGGCCGTTCCGCAGCGTCGACCTCGACGGCGACGGCATCCCGGACGAGGCTCAGGCGCTCACCGCGGTCAAGGGCGCCGCGTCTGCAGTGGCGGGCGCCGCCGACGCCGTCGGCGGGAAGGTCGTAGGGCTGTTCAAGCGGAATCGCGACTGATCCGTCGAATCCCGGGTGGTCGTCCCCGGCGCCGGTGTCTCTCGAGGGAGCGGTGTCGGGGTACGCCGATCGGCTCTCAGCGATGCCGCCGTCGGCGCAGCCCTCATGACTCGATCGGGATCGTCCCCGATGTCTTGAGGACATCAGTGGCGAATTGGTGATTGTGGTGACGTCGGAGCGGGTTCATGCCCTGCCTCATCAGCATGACGACGAGACGGTAGACCTCGTTCAGAACGTGTTCGTCCTTCAGAACCGCGTCCAACGAATCGAGCCCCACGGCGTCGATCGTCCACACCCGCTCCGATACCGCCCTATAGGGGACTCGTCGAACCGTCGAGTCCGGAGCGTCCACGTGCGCCAGAGCCGATCGCACTCTCCTCCCCGACGCCTCAGGATGCAGATTGAGGAACCAGCGCAGAGCCTTCCGGCCGTTCAGGGTCTCCTCGAAGACTCGCAGGATCTCCAGACGTCCGGCACTGAGTGTGCACAGACGTCGCCACCCGGCGCTCCGGTTCGTGGAGGGCAGAGCCGTCAGCGTCCACAGGAGCTCCTGCGTCTGTGCCGGACTGGGGAACGACTCGAGGAGCAACGTCCTCAAGGAGGAGACGAGGCCGGAATAGTCCTCATGGAGACGCAGTCGTTCCCAGCTCGCATTCGTCTGTCTCCCACTGAGCGGAGCGACCGTCTCCTCGAGAAGTCGACCGCGGCGCTCGCGCTCCCAGGGCAACGCGAGGGATGCGCCCTCCCTGACGGTGACGATCAGGTCGTCGAGCCCACCGGGACGGGATGTGAGGAGAACGTTCCGTAGAGGTCGTGTCTTCTGGACGTGCTGGATCACAGCGAGTTCGAGTTCGTCCAGGCGTTCAGGTCGGCATTCCGCGAATCGTGCGGTGGTCACGTCGCTCCACCGACGCCGATGAGACGCGAGACGAGTACGCGCGTTCACGGACTGACCGACATAGGAGGCGCCGTCTTCGAAGTCCAGCCAGTAGATGCCGCATCGGGAGCGATCCTCGACGAAGAGTGCGAGCGATCCCCCGTCCCTGACGTCGTGCTCGGTGAAATGGAGTTCCTTGAAAGGAGACATCTGCGCACGCTACCGGAGCACCACAGCATGAACCGGAGAAGCTCCAGGCAGGCCATGGCCCCTACCCCGGCTCGACCGCGGAGAGCGGACGAGTGTTTCCCCCGACATCGGAAATACCCCCGATCCCCACTTGTCGGACCGGCGGGTGGCGCATGTGCAGTCGGGTCGGAGGTTCGACCGCCGTGGACCGGATACGGCCGGTTCGTCGAGGACGACCGGCGGATCGTTGTCGGAGCAGTCCGCTACCGTGACGAGAAACAGGGGGTCAGGCATGGTCATCGGATACAGAGCCGTACTCAGGCTGGACGATTCGGCCGATGCGATCGACGTGGCGGAGAAGGCTCTCCAGGAGTGGTTGAGATCCAAACTCCGGTCGGGGTCGAAGCGCGGCAGACTCGAGAAGGCCGAGTGGGTCGGGGAGGGCGAATTCGATCTGGGTGGGAGCGGTCGACTCATCGCCACCCATCGCGACGATCCGACGAACAGCAGATGGCTCCGCCGCTACCGGTTCTCGGAGACCAACTCGGGTAAGACGTTCGACGTCTCCGTCCTGGCGATCTCCGCGCCCGGGTCCCCCGGATTCACGCAGTCCCTGGTCGTCGAGGCCGGCGTCACGGGTCAGGGTGACGCCGATCCGGTCGAAGTCGTCGCACCTCCGAACATCGTCGGCACGCTGCTCCGCGACGCCGTCGTGGTCGAGGGACGGACGCGGCTCACGGCGGCGCCCGTCCTCATCCAGGACGCCGGAGGAGTGGCCGACGTGATCGCCGCCCTCACCGACCCCACTCGGACCTGCTCGGTGATCGTCGCGACATCGGTCGACTCCGAGACCGACCAGCAGTTCACCCGCATCGTCGCGAGCCTCACGAAGAAGAGCCACGGGGTGGCGACGACCTTCGTCGTCAGCGCGTCAGCTGCTGAGCTGTTCGAGCAGCGCCTCCCCGACAGCCACCAGGTGCCTCGTGGACGAGTGCGGACCTTCCTGCCGGACGTCGATCTCACTTCCCGTCAGGACGCCCTCCGGCACCGCGTCCTCGGGCCCGCCACCTTCGCACGGTCGATCTCCAACGGGCACGTCTCGGAACGCCTCCAGGTGACGCATGCGGCCGCGATGAAAAGGCGGTTCCTCGCCCTCGGTCTACCCGACGATGTTCGACTCGCCATGGAGGAGCTGGCGCAGGCGGAGAACAAAGTGCACCGACGGGCTCTCGTCGACGCCCGCGTCGCCGCTCCGGATCCGGCAGTCCCGCCCGCACCCGCGCCGGCTCCGGCGCCGGTCTCTGCTCGATCGTCGGTCGATGCGGGTACGTCGTTGGAGAGCCTTCTGTCCTTCGCCGACGATCTCCCGGAGTCCGACGCCCGTCCTGTCGGCGTCCCCCTCCTGACCCGGGTCCGCGGGCTGGTCAACCGCTGGCTCCACCGGGACGACGCCGACGAGAGGACGATCGATCTTCTCGACCAGTTCATCGAGACCCGAGCGTCCGAGGTGCTCGTCGCCGAGGAGGAGCTCGAGCGCCAGGGTCGCGAGCAGGCCGCCCTGACGAAGGAGAACACCGAGCTCAACCAGCGGATCGACTCAGTGTTCCTCGATCTCGCGGTCGAGAGCGAAGCACTGCGCCGAGCCGAGCGCGAGGCTCGATACTTCCGCGAGCAGCTCGCCGCACTCCAGGCCTTCGAGAAGCTCGACGTGCCGCTCGATGCGCGGTGGGAGCCGCCGGGCTCGATGTCGGAGGTCATCGCCACTCTGCTGCCCGATGAGACCTCGGACCCCGAGAGAGCCTCCATCGCGAAGCGGGTCGTGTTCTGCGGACGCGCTTCCGACGCCGAGGAGGTCGACAAGCGGGACGGCCTCGGACAGTACTCCTCGAAGGTCTGGGAGTTCGTGCACGTCCTGCACGACTATGCGGAGGCGAAGGCGAGCGGCTGGGAACGCGGCACGGTCCACACGTACCTGACCTCCGACAGTGCCCCAGCCGGCTTCAAGTGCCCGGCCTCGCGTCACGCGGCGACTGAGAGCGAGTCGGTCCTCGCGAACGCCGCCTGGGCGCGCGAACGAGTGCTGCCGGTTCCGGACGACGTGCACCCATCGGGATCCGTCCTGATGCCTGCGCACTTCAAGGTGTCGACGAACGACTCCTTCGCGCCGAGGATGCACTACTTCGACGACACGGATCGCTCCGGGAGGATCTACATCGGATACATCGGACGTCATCTCACGAACACCCGTACGTGATGGCCGGCCCGGTGCCGGAGAGGGATGAGCAGTTCTTCCGTGCCGGATCGCGAGTATGCGTGCGCATCAATAGGATCGACCGACGCCGTGTCGCGCCGCGCCGCGGACCTGAGGGGGATTCCGTCGAATGAATGATCTCGAGTACCGCCGACTCGTCGACCGAGCACTGAATGCGGTCGTCGACGGACTGCTCCCGACGGTGAACAGCGTGCTGGCGTCCCACATCGGGCCGGATGAGGACTGGACCGTCGTCCTCCGACGTCACGACGAGGCCAACCCGAACCCTCAGAACAGGAACCAGCGATACGGCGAGCGCGACTTCAATCAGCTGGTGCGACTGCTCACCTCGGATCTCGATCCCCTGGGTCGGCCGTTCACCCGCGCGATATCGCCTCTGGCGGAGGGATCTCTCAAATACCTCCGGAAGGTGCGCAATCTCTGGGCCCACGGTGAGCAGTTCGACCGCCCGATGACCAATCGTGCCATTCAGGCCGCTCAGACCCTGCTGCAGGAGGTCGCGATGGACCACCTCGCAAAGGAGCTGGGCGAGGTGCGGGGCCGGATCCTGGCGGAGGCCGACGGCGTGGAGAAGGCCGACCTCGCCGAGGTCGCGCCGCCCTCGCGGACCGAGGTCGCACCGGCCGAGACGGCGGCGGGAAGCGAGACGGCGACCGAGCCGGCATCGGTGGCTTCAGGCTCAGAGGACACGCCCGTCGAGGGCATGAATGCGCCGAGCACTCCCACGAGCGAGCCTCCGTTGCGGCGCCCGCGCGGAGCGGCCCGCTACGAGGGGCTGACAGTGGTGGTCGACGAGGTTCCACCGGCTCCTCGCATCACCATCCAGCTCGAGACCCACGACGAGCTCTCTTACGCGATGGCCAGCGCTCGGATCCAACCGGTCAAGCGCGTGCTGATCAGGAACGGCGGGGACGAACTCCGCGGTGCCTCTCTCGATCTGGAGGTCGTGGACGCGCACGGTTCGCTGGGAGGCCCGCGCACCATCCGTCTCGACCTGGGTGCCGAGCAGGACAAGGACCTGGAGAACGTCGCCCTCACTCTCGACCCCCAGCGCATGCTCGCAGTCGAGCAACGGCGGTCGGGAAGCATCCGCGCGACACTCCGGACCGCCGACGGCGACAAGGTCGCGAGCACGAACGTCGATGTACTGGTTCTCGCTGCCAGCGAGTGGCGGCTCGTTCCGACTCAGCTCGGGCTGGAGCTTCTTCCGTCCTTCGTGCAGCCGAATGCGGTCGTCGTCGAGAAGGTGCTGCGCGAGGCAGCGGACCTCCTCGGCGAGGCGACGGGGAACTCAGCGCTCAACGGCTATCAGACCCAGGACCCGACCCGGGTCGATGCGATCGCAGAGGCGGTCTGGGACGCGATCAGAGCCAGGAAGATCGCGTACACCGAACCGCCCGCAAGCTGGGGCAGAGTGACTGAGGACGGACGTAGGGAAGGTGGTCAGAAGACTCGAACGCCCGCTGAGGTGCTGGACGGGCGACTCGGCACCTGTCTCGACACCACCCTGACGCTCGCCGCTGTTCTCGAGCAGGCGGGCATCAACAGCACTCTCTGGCTCACCAAGGGGCACATCTTCCTGGGTTACTGGCGAGTCGATCGCACTCTCGGTGCCGCAGCGTCGATCGATGTCGGCACGGCCATCAACCTCGCCGACAGCGATCTGATCCGCGTCGTCGAGACGACCATGCTCACCGGAGAGTCCGCGACCATCGCCCAAGCCCATCGCGAAGCCCGCGAAGAGCTCGCCGACAAGAGCGATGACCTGAAGGGTGTCGCTGACATCAGAGAGGCTCGCAACGGCGGCGTCTATCCTCTGCCGAGTCGGGCGGTGACGTCCGAAGGCGTCGTGACCGTGCACGAGTACAAGCCCGGTGATTCGGAGATCGTGTTCGACTTCGCCGGTGCAGGGCGCGGTCGCAGGCGTGACACGACCACCGGCCCGGCCCGCGTCGCGACCTGGAAGAACGCGCTTCTCGACCTGAGCCTCCGCAATCGACTGATCAACTACACGGACCGCGCGGGCTTCTCGCTGGCCGTGCCGGGAACGGATCTCGCCCGCTTCGAAGATGTGATCAATCAGGCGACCCCGATTCAGCTGGTGCCGTCCGACAACGTCTCCGAGATCGCCCGGGAGCGCGGAATGCAGAACGGGAAGGACCTGCCGAGCGAGATCCGGACGGAGATGCTGTTCGACAAGAAGCAGGTCTTCGTCAATGTCACCGCCGCCGCCTACACCGACAAGCTCCGCAAGTTCGCCGCGTCGGCGAAGACGATCGTCGAGGAGACCGGCGCGAACAACCTCTACCTCGCGTTCGGGACTCTGCACTGGACGCTCGACGACCGGGAGCTCAGGTCGCCGATGGTCCTCGTGCCGGTCACGATCAAGGAGACGGCCCGCGGCTCCGTCTTCACGATCACGCTCGACGAGTCCGGCTCGTCGACTCCCAACTTCTGCCTGGTGGAGAAGCTCAAGGTCAGCGTCGGACTCGACCTGCCCGGCCTCGCCGCGCCGGCCGAGGACGAGTCGGGCATCGACCTGCGCGCCGTCTTCGACTCCGTGCGAGCGACCCTGACCGAGCGCGGCCTTCCCTTCCGCGTCGAGGAGACGGTCGACCTCGCGGTGCTGCAGTTCGCCAAGTTCCGGCTGTGGCGTGACCTCGACGAGCAGTGGGAGGTCCTGGCCCGCAATCCCCTCGTCTCCCATCTGATCAACACGCCGCTCGAGGCGTTCGAGGACCCGGCGGGCGAGGAGCTCGACCTCGATCTCGACGAGCTCTCCGCCCAGGTGCCGGTTCCTGCCGACGCCTCGCAGCTCGAAGCCGTCGCGGCCGCAGTGGCCGGGAAGACGTTCGTCCTCGAGGGCCCTCCCGGGACGGGCAAGTCGCAGACCATCACCAATCTGCTCGCGAGGTCGCTCGCCGAGGGCAAGCGCGTCCTCTTCGTCGCCGAGAAGCGGGCGGCACTCGACGTCGTGAAGCGGCGCCTGGAGGAGGTCGGGCTCGGCCCCTTCTGCCTCGACCTCCACGACAAGGGCGCCCGTCCGGCCGAGGCCCGGGCGCAGATCCGCGCCGCGCTCGACTTCTCGGTGCAGCCCGACTCGCACGGCTTCGCGATCCAGCAGGACACGGTCGAGTCGACGACGCGCCAGCTGCGCCGCTACGCCGACCACGTGCACGAGGAGAACGGCGCCGGATACTCCCTCTACGAAGCGCACCAGCGGGAGGTCCTCGCCGAGGAGCACATCCAGGCTCTCGACGTGCCGCGCCGGTTCGTCGAGAACGGCACGCTCGAGCAGTTCGACTCGATCCGGCGGGCGCTGCGGCTGCTCCCGGACGACTTCCACGCGGCCCGGCCTCGGCCTGGGCACCCGTGGTCCTTCGTCTCCCCCTCCCGCCTCGCCCCCGGCCTCGCCGGGGAGGTCGCCGACGCGGCCGACGAACTGGACGCAGTGCTCCTCGAGCTCGATCGCCTCGACTTCCCGGCACCGGCGCTGGCGGCGGCGTCCGACCCGGCACTGCTCGAGCCGGCGATCCGCGCCTCGGAGGCGGACGAACGGCCGCTCGCCACGCTCGACCTGTTCATCGAGCAGGGATGGGACGCGCACCTCGCCCACGCGCAGGAGGAGCTCCGGCGCCTCGCCCCGCTCCGCTTCGACGTGCTCGACGTCATCCACGAGAGGGTGATCGACGCGGACCTGGACGACATCCGGGCGGCGGCGGTCGCCGCGGACGGAGCCGGGCTGCTCGCGCGCAAGAAGCTGCGCCGGTCGGTCCGCGACCGCCTCGCTCCGTACCTCCGCTCCGGACCGGAGAGCGTTCCTCTCGACGGCCTCGTCGCCCTGATCGACCGCGTCCTCCTCGCTCGTCAGCACGCCCTCTACCTCCGCGAGCTCGTCCGGCAGGTTCCCGCACCGATCGCCCCCGAGCGGTGGAACGCCTTCGACGGCGAGACCCTCCGTCGGATCTCGGCCGAGATCGGCGTGCTGCGCACCCTGCGACGGCTCGTCGTGGTCGGCGAGGAGGCGAACGGAGCGGTCGACCGCGACCTGATCCGGTCGGTCTACGCCCGTCCCGACCGCGCGGTCCTGGGCGCGGCACTGCAGCGCTTCATCGACGCCCACCGCTCCCTGCTGCAGGTCGCCGGAGCACCGTCGGAGGAGCTGTCCGACTGGGCCGGCGGCAGACCCGTCGTGGAGGCCTGGCGGCAGTCCGCGACCGAGCGCGGCAGCGGGCGAGGTGCTGTCCGCTCGCTCGAGACCTGGCTGGCCTTCCTGGAGCGCCTCGAACCGCTCCGGGAAGCGGGGATGTCGACGGCCCGCCGGCAGTACCTCGAGGGCGGAGGAGACGTCGACGACGCGCTCCTGGCCTTCGAGAAGGGTCTCGCCGCCTCCTCGGTCGATGAGCGGTTGGCCAGCACGGAGCTCGGCGGGTTCCAGACCGCCGCGCACGAGCGGCTCCTCGGCCGTTACACGACCAGCGCCAGCGCCGTGCGGAACGAGCTGCCGCGCATCATCCCGTCGCAGGTGCTCGCCCGTCGGGACCTGAGCTCGCTTCCCGCATCGATGATGGGCGGGCTCAAGCGCCAGCTCGAGTACAAAGCGCGCGGCTTCAAGGTGCGCCGCCTGATGAACGACTTCGGTCCGCTCATCACCCGGCTCGCGCCCTGCACCCTGATGAGTCCCGAGTCGGTCGCCCGGTTCCTGCCGGTCGACGCGGACCTCTACGACATCGTCGTCTTCGACGAGGCGTCGCAGGTCCGGGTCGCCGACGCCGTGGGTGCGCTCGGACGGGCGCGCAGCGCCGTCATCGTCGGAGACAGCAAGCAGATGCCGCCGACGAGCTTCGCCGAGACGGGCGCGGTCGAGGACGAGACGCTTCCGGCGGACACCGTCGTGGACGAGGAGTCGATCCTGTCCGAGGCGTCGCAGGCGAGGGTCCCGTCGCGCTGGCTCTCCTGGCACTACCGAAGCCAGGACGAGCGGCTCATCGCCTTCAGCAACAGCCGCTACTACGACAGCCGGCTCTCGTCCTTCCCGACCCCGCACGCCGATGACGCCGGCGACGGGCAGGAGGGCTACGGCATCTCCTTCGTCCGCGTGGCGGGCACCTTCATCCGCACCGGTCGAGGCAAGGCTCTGCGCACGAACGCGGCGGAGGCCGAAGCGATCGTCGCCGAGGTCCACCGCCGCTTCGACGCGTCGCCGGACGTCGTCCCGTCCCTCGGCATCATCACGTTCAACGCGCAGCAGCGCGACCTGATCGACGGCCTGCTCCGGAGCTCGTCCGATCCCCGCATCGCCCGGTCGCTCGACGTCACCGACGGGCTGTTCGTGAAGAACCTCGAGAACGTGCAGGGCGACGAGCGGGACACGATCCTGTTCTCGATCGCGTTCAGCGCGAACGAGAAGGGCATGGTCCCTCTGCAGTTCGGCCCGCTCACCCGTGCCGGGGGCGAACGGCGCTGGAACGTCGCCATCACCCGCGCCCGCCGGGAGGTCGTCCTCTTCTGCAGCTTCGACCCGGCCGAGCTGCGAGCGGACGACACCCAGTCCGTCGGTGTGAAGCACCTGAAGGCCTATCTGCAGCTCGCGCAGGCGGGCTCCGGTGGAGTGAACGACGCCCTCGACAGGCTCCCGCACCCCGACGCGCACCGCGACGAGCTCGCCGCGGCCCTCATCGAGGCGGGCCTCGCCGCTCGCATCGACGTGGGCCTGTCGGAGTTCCGCGTCGACATCGCGCTGGCGACCGCGGAGCGGCCCGGCCGGCCTCTCGTCGCCGTGCTGCTGGACGGAGCCTCCTGGCGCCGTCGTCGCACCGTCAGCGACCGCGACGGACTCCCCGGCGCCGTGCTCAAGAACGCGATGGGCTGGCCCGCCGTCGAGCGGGTGTGGCTGCCGGAATGGCTGGCCGATCGCGACGCGGTGATCGAGCGCCTGCGGGACGCGGTCCGGCGAGCGGACGATCTGGTGCGGGACGAGCAGGCGTCGACACCTGAGGTCGAGCTGCCGGAGGCCGAGCCCTCGGCTCCGACCCCGCCACAACCCGAGGTCGTCGATCTCGTCGCCGACGCACCGGAACTGGCACGGAGCTTCCACGTCGTCGCCGGGACCTTCCGATCACGCTCCGAGCCCGTCTCCGTACCCGCAGCACCGGAGCGGCCCGGGGCGAACGGACAGGGCGGCATCACGACGTACACCGCCTGGCGGGAACGCGTGGTCGGGTCGAAGGACGTGCTGAACGCCCTCCCCGCAGAGTCGTCCCGCCGCGCCATCGCCGAGCTGGTGTCCGAGGTGGTCGAGGCGGAGGGGCCCCTCCACGAGACGCGCGCGGCCAAGCTCATCGCCGGGGCCTATGAGCTGAACAAGGTCAGCACAGCCCGGGTCGACAGCATCGTCGACTGCTTCCCCGAGCACTTCCGGCGCCTGGCGGATCCGGGATTCCTCTGGCCTGCGGGTCTCGGGCCCGACGACTACGACGGGGCTCGGACGGGTGTCTACCTCGGAGTCGACCGGGTGTACGAGCACATCGACCCCTTCGAGGCCGCGAACGCCGTCTCGCAGTGTGTTCGCGCGACGCCCGGTATCGATCACTACGCCCTGGTCAGGGCGACGATGACCACTCTCGGAATCCTCCGCATGACCGACAACATCCGCGGTCTGGTCGCTCAGTCCATCGACGATGCGGTTCGGCAGGGGAAGGTGGTGCTCGGAGCATCCGGCGGGTACTGGGTTTCCTGACGCCGATCACACGCTGATCGCGTGCTCGGGCGGATGACTGCCGCCCGAGCATGTCCGCACTCCCCCAGCCGCCCCTGTCCGATCGACTCAGCCCAGACGGCCCGCCGCCTCAATCCCGCCCCGCACCCCACTCCCGCAGCAGCTCCCGCTCCCGCTCCTCCCCCAGTCCGGCGCCGCGTCCCGGCACGTGCGCGGCCGCCGCGTCCCGCAGCGTCTCGGCGAGCTCGCGGCGCTCGAAGCCCGCGGCCTCGGCCCGTGCCGTCGAGCGGGCGTTCATGCCGCGCCAGTCCGGGTCCGCGATCCACAGCGGGAGCGAACCGGGGCCCGCCCACTGGCCGACGCCGCGCTCGAGCAGCCACTCCTCCGGCACGGCGACCGGCTCGGCGGACGACCCGCCGCGCGCCACGGCGAGGTGCTCGCCGAACGGCACGGGGGTCCCGCAGACGTTCATCACGCCCTCCACCCGCGCCTCGGCGGACGCCACCAGCCAGGCGGCGAGGTCCCGCACGTCGACCACGGACGTCGGCAGCTCGGGCGCATCCGGCACCAGCACGGGCCGGGACCGCGCGCTGAAGCGCCAGGGCGAGTAGGAGGAGCGGCTCGTGGGGTCGCCGGGGCCGCCGATCAGGCCGGCGCGCGCGATCAGGGACGGCGCGGATCCGGCAAGCACGGTCTGCTCGCAGGCGGCCTTCGCGGCGCCGTACGAGGCGGGGTCGTCGGAGGGAGGGAGCAGCTCGGCGTCCTCGTCCGCGCCGACGACCGCGTTCTCGGCGTAGACGCTCGTGGTCGAGACGAGGACGTAGGCGCTGCAGCGCAGGTCGCGGACGGATCGGCGGACGTGCCGCGGGGTCGAGGAGACGTCGATCACCGCGTCCCACGGTGCCGCAGCCACGGCGTCGAGAGCGTCCTCGCGGTCGCGGTCGGCCCGGACGAGAGACACCCCCGCGGGCACGGCCGTCCCGCGCACGAGGCAGGTCACGTCGTGGCCGCGCCGCAGCGCCTCCGCCGCGAGGTGCCCGCCGAGCCAGCCCGTGCCTCCGAGGATCAGCGTTCTCATCCCCGCATGCTCGCACGGGCTCCTCTCGCGAGGCCCGTTGAGGTGCCCGAGACGGTTCCGAGAACGCTGAAACAGCTGCATCCTCGGGCGACTCGACGCGGTGCGCGCCGAGCGAGCGCCTCAGCGACAAGGGCCCCCTCCACGAGCCCCCGCACACCCGACCACCCGAGCCCGCCCGCGTCCTCTGTCCGGAATCACGCGGGCGGCTCGGGTGCCCGAGCGGCTCACACGACGACGAAGGCGTCCAGGATCAGCGAGTTGCCCGTGGAGGCGGCGTTGCGCTTGCTGCCGCGGCGGATGGTGATGGTGTGCTCGCCGGCGCTGAGGGTGCTGCTGGTGAACACGGTGCGGGCCGAGCGGTTCGTGGCGCTGTAGCGGTCGACGGAGGCGACGAGCACGCCGTCGATCAGGACCTCGTTGATGCCGGAGGTCGGGGTGATCCGGCTCACCCAGCTGACCTTCGTGCCCCGGAAGCGGAGGGTCGCCGAGGCCGTGGAGGTGCTGGAGTACGAGATGCTGCCGCCGCTGTCGGCGGTGCTCGAGAGCGTCGCCCAGGTGCCGACCGTCGCGATGACGGCGGCTCCGTTCTGGTACGTCCCCGCCGCCGGCAGCGTCGAGGTCGGGGTGGGCGTGGACGTGGCCGTCGGGGTCTCGGTCGGAGTGGGCGTGTCGGTGGGCGTCGGCGTGTCCGTGGGCGTCGGCGTGTCCGTGGGCGTCGGCGTGCTGGTCGGAGACGCCGTCGCGGTGGGGGTGGGGGTCGACGTGGAGACGGTCCCCGCGGTCACGACGAAGGCGTCCAGGATCAGCGTGGATCCGGTGGACGCCGGGTTGCGTGTCGTCCCGCGGCGGATCGTGACCGTGTGGGTGCCGGCGGCGATCGGCCCGCTCGTCCACACCGTCTGACCCGAGCGGGTCGTGGGGCTGTAGCGGTCGACGGTGGCGACGAGGACGCCGTCGAGCAGCACCTCGTTGATGCCGGAGGTCGCCGTCATCCGGCTCACCCAGCTGACGCCCGTGCCCGAGAAGCGGAAGCTCGCGGACGCTCCGGCCGAGCTGGAGTAGCTGATGCTCCCACCGCTGTCGGCGGAGGAGGAGATCGTGCTCCAGGTGCCCGCGGTCGTGATGAGCGGCGAGTAGTTCTGGTAGGTGCCCTCGCCGGGGATCGACGAGGCGGGCTCGTCGGGCAGCGGAACGACCGGCTGCTCCGCGAGCCAGCGGTCGAACGTGTCGAGCATGTCCTTGTTCGTCAGGCTCGGCACGTTGTGGCCGTTCGGAGCGCCGTCGGTCGGCGTGTAGAGGACCACCGCCTCCTTCGCGACGGGCTTCGCGAGCGCGACCCACGCCCCTCCGTGGACGGCGATGGGGACGAGGACGTCCTCGGTCGAGCCGGTCGTGCGGATCCGCGCCCCCGCCCACGAGGCCTGCGGCAGCAGCGCGGGGTCGGTCGCCGGGATCGTCGAGGGGTCGTTGTCGTAGTCCGGCAGGACGCGCTCCGGGTCGCGGCGGGCCATGTCGGCCATGTCGTAGACGCCGGCCGCGTGGTACGCGCCGCGGATCTCGGGGACCAGCTTGTTGCCGTACGCCCAGCAGAGCAGTGCGCCACCGCCGGAGTTCGAGCGGAGGAAGCTCGCCCCGATCCGCCACGTCTTCTGGAACCAGGCGACCGCGTCCACCTGCATGGCGACGGCCCGCTTGTTCGTGTAGATGCTGCCGCCGTAGTTCGGGCAGATCGAGATGACGCCCTTGTCGACGGCCTGGTCGGCGCTGTACTGGTAGGCGCCGGACAGGGCCGCGTAGGTGCTCCCGTTGGCGTGGTAGTACCAGTAGACGACCCGGCCGATCCGCTGCGACGGGACCGCGGTGTGCGGGACGAAGAGCCGCGCACGGTCGGTGCCGATCATCACGTCGATGATCTGGTACGGCTTCTTCCCCACGCGCGAGATCGCCGTGTCGCTGCGCCCGAGCTCGTTGGGCAGCGGCGGGATCACGCTGTAGTCGGGCGCCGCGGACGCGGTCATCGCGTAGGCGAAGGCGGATCCGACGCCGAGGGCGGCTCCGGTGAGGACGAGACGGCGGCTGTGGCGCGCAGGAGAGGACATGGGATCCCGACGTGGAGAGGGCTGCTCGGTCGGCGGAGCCTGACCGGAAGGAGTGAGGGGGGTGCTGCGGTCCGGATCGGACCACCGTGGAGGGGGCGCGGTGCGGTCCTTCGGGGGACCGTGCGGGCGGGCAGGCGCGAGTGCATCCTCCCGCGTCCGCCGCGCGACCGCCAGACCCGCTTCAGGGACACCCGCGGCGGCGCTCCCACCTCGCATCGAGCGGCGGAGGGACGCGAGAAGGTCCTGGTGAGAGCGCTATCTCGCGCCACTGCTCTGGAGATGCCCGCCACGGGAGCGGAACCGCATCGTCCCGGTGGCGGGACACCGGGGCGTCACGGGGCCGGCACGGATCCAGGCCGCGTTGCGCCCGGCGCGAGGGCCATGCGCACGTCAACACTCTCGCGGGAGACCCCCGGATGAGTCTCGTTATCTGAGCACGACCTGATCGCTGGTTCAGCGCCTGCTCTCCCCCCTCTGAGTGCCGACCGGATCGAGGGTCCGTCGTCCGCCGCCCACGTCCCGTCTCAGGGGGACAGGGCGACTCCGAGCCGCGACCTATCGTGATCCCGCTCCATCCGGAAGGCCCGGCGAGGCGCCCCGGGGGGAGGTCGATCCGTGTCGAACGCGCATGCCCGACCGGGCCACGACCGCTCGATCGCCCTCGGCCTGGTGCTGCTCCTGCTCGCCGCCGTCCTCGTGGTCCTGCCCGCGTCGAGGGCCGCGGCGGCCACGGTCCTCCTCCAGGAGGGCTTCGGCGGCACCAGCGTCGCGGACTCGGCGTGGCAGCCGCTCGACGCCGCGTGCCTCACCCGGGCGACCGCGACTCCGCCGACCGGCAGCTCCCGGCTGGGCACGTGCGTGACCCCGAAGAACGCGGCGCCGGCGACCTCGACGGATCCGGGCTTCCTGCAGCTGACGGACAGCCGCGGATCCTCGAAGGGAGGCGCGGTCTTCAACCGGCCGATCCCGGCCACCGGCGGACTCGATGTGCAGTTCGACCAGTACCAGTACCAGGGCACGCTCGACGTCACCGGCGGTGACGGGATCGGGTTCTTCCTGACGGACGGCTCCCGCAGCCTCACCGCGGCGGGAGCCTCCGGAGCCTCGCTCGGATACGGGCAGTCCTCGACCAGCGACGGGGTCAGCGGCGGCTACCTCGGTATCGGACTGGACGCCTATGGGAACTTCTCGAGCACGGCGAACGGGCTGGGAGCGGGCTGCCCCACCGCTCCTCCCGGGTCGCTCGCCAACCGGATCGTCGCTCGCGGGCCCGGCGACGGGAGGACCGGCTACTGCTTCATCCAGAGAGCGTCGCCCGGAACTCTGCAGTCCCTGCGCCCGACGGTCAACCTGGGGGACCCGACGAATCCGCCGGCGTCGAACGGACGCACCATCCGCATCACGGTGTCGGCAGCGGCCACGCCGGTGGTGACGGTCTACTACGGCTCCACCGCAGGCCTGGCGGCCGCCTCACTCGCGCAGGTGATGCAGTTCACGATGCCGACCGCAGCTCCGTCCACGTACAAGCTCGGCTTCACCGCCTCCACGGGGGGTTCGTTCGACACCCACCTGATCCGGAACGTCTCCGTCTCGTCCATCAACACGCTCGACGACATCACCCTCGTCAAGCAGATCGACCGCACCACCGCCCAGCCCTCCGCCTACACCGAGGGCGCTGCGATCCCCTACCAGTTCGTCGTGACGAACGGCTCGATCAAGGCGTCCCTCAGCGGGATCGTCGTCACCGACCCGAAGGTCGCGACGATCACCTGCGCGGCCACGACGCTCGCTCCGCTCGCCTCCACGATCTGCACGGGATCCCATACGGTCACGGCCGCAGAGGCGGTGGCCGGCTCCCTCGTCAACACGGCGACGGCCTCGGCCACACGGACCGCGACCGGCGAGACGACGACGACCGTCACGAGCAGGACCGCCACCGTCACCGCCCCCATCGCCACCCCGGCTCCCGCTCTGACCCTCACCAAGACCGCCCTGCTCACCGACACGAACGGCAACGCCCAGGCCGACGCGGGCGAGCAGATCCGCTACTCCTTCCTCGCCCTCAACTCCGGCACCGTCACTCTGCAGAACGTCGCGGTCACGGACCCGAAGGTCACCGGCATCACGCCCGCCTCGACGCAGCTCGCCCCCGGAGCGAGCGCCACCTTCACGTCGGCGCCGTACACGGTCCTTCAGACCGACATCGACAAGAACACGTCGCTCGTCAACACGGCGACCGTCTCCGGCCGCACCCTGGCCGCCACGCCCGTGACGGTCACCGCGACCTCCACGGCCACCACGCCGATCCGCTACGCGCCCTCGATCTCGCTGACGAAGAACGGCACGATCCCGACCGGCGCCGCCGTGGGCTCGACCGTCTCCTACAGCTTCACCGCCACCAACACCGGCAACACCGGACTGAGCGCCGTCGCGGTCACCGACCCCAAGAGCGGGCTCTCCGCGCTCGCCTACTCCTGGCCGGGGACCGCCGGGCGCCTCGAGATCGGCCAGTCGGTCACCGCGACCGCCTCGTACACGCTCACGCAGGCCGACGTCGACGCGGGCCAGGTCCTCAACACCGCGACCGTGACCGGCACCCCTCCGACGGGCGCCGCCGTCACGGCCACCGCCTCGCGGACGGTGACGATCGCCCGCACGAACGACCTCGCGCTCACCAAGACCGCGAACCCCGCCTTCATCAGCGCCGCCGGCACCGTGGTGACCTACACCTTCCGCGCGTCCAACACCGGCACCACCACCCTCACCGCGGTCGCGATCAGCGACCCCAAGAGCGGGCTCTCCGCTCTCACCTACTCCTGGCCGGGCACTTCCGGACGACTGCTACCCGGCCAGGTCGTCACCGCGACCGCCGCCTACACGACCACCGCCGCCGACGTCACCGCCGGCACGATCGCCAACACCGCCACGGCGACGGCGACCGGCCCGACCGGCGGGGCGTTCACCCGCACCGCCTCGGTGAGCATCTCGGTGATCCCCGATCCTGCCGCCGACGCCGCAACGGTCGTGCAGGGCGGATCGGTCGTGATCGACGTGCTCGCGAACGACGGGCCCGCCGCGACCGGAGCGACCTTCTCGCGCGCGCAGCTCTCGGCGACCCCGAAGGCGATCGGAGGCGCGGCGACCCCCGCCCCCGCCACTCCCGTGCAGGGGTCCGTCTCCTGCGTCGCGAGCGGAGCGACCCGCGGCCAGTGCACCTACCGCCCGATCGCCGCCTTCGTCGGCACCGACGTCTTCGACTACTCCCTCTCGGGCCAGTACGGCACCTGGAACGTGCGGGTCACGGTCACCGTCACCGCGCTGAACCGCGCGCCGGTCGCCCGGCCCGACCGCGTGGTCGCGACCACCGGCGGCCCCGCCGTCACCGTCGCTCCGCTCGCGAACGACACCGACGAGGACCCGGGCACGACCCTCGCCCTGGCCGGCACGAGCGTCCCGGCCGGGCTGCGCGGCACCTTCTCCTGCTCCGGATCCACGTGCACCTACACGCCCGCGACCGACGGCTGGACCGGGAGCGCGACGATCGCGTACACGGTCACGGACGGCGCGCTCACGGCGGGCGGCACGATCACGGTGTGGGTCGATCCCGCCCCCCTCGTCCGGCGCGGCTTCTCCGGCACCGGCAGCACGAGCGGAGCGGTCGGGCTCGGCGCCTGGACCAGCTCCTCCGTGGTCGCCACGCCCGTCGCGAGCTGCACGGCCGGTCGGCCGAGCACCCTCGTGAGCTGGTCGGCCGCCGCCGGAGCGACCGGCTGGACCCTGGAGCGCCGCCTCGCGGGGACGACGCCCGGCCCGTGGACCGTGATCGCGGCACCCGCCGCCTCCGCGACGAGCTTCACCGACGACCGGGTCGGTGAGGGCCGCAGCTACCAGTGGCGGGTCCGCCCGGACCTGCAGCGCTGGCTCGGAGTCGCGTCCGCCGCCTCGACCGCCGTCGCCCAGCCGGCCGTCACCACCGCCGGAGGCTGCTGATGCCTCCCCGCCGACACCCCTCTCGTCCTGCACGTGTCCTCGTGAGGGAGACCACGCCCGCACCGGGCACCACCCACCAGAAAGGAACGGTCGCCATGACCACCACAGCACCCACCCGTCGCAGCCCCTGGAAGAAGATCGCCCTCACCGGCGGCGTCCTCCTCGCCGCGGGAGCCCTCGCCGGCGCCGGCGCCTTCGCCGTGTTCACCGACTCCGGGACCGCCGTCGGCAACGTCGACGCCGGCCAGACCGACATCTCGGTGACCGGAGCGTTCACGGTCGCGAACATCGCGCCCGGCGACACCGTCCAGCGCCCGATCAGCCTCGTGCTGCCGAACGCGACCAACGACGGGGACCTCGTCTCGTCGGTGCGCTTCTACCAGGACGTCACCAACGACGTCGTCGGCTCGGACACCACCGACCCGGGCCGCGTCGGCGCGTCCCTCGTCACCGGCGCGAACGGACTCGACTACCGCCTGCTGACCTGCTCCACCGCCTGGGTCCCCGCCGCCGCTCCCGCGGAGGCCGGCCCCTACACCTGCGCGGGCACGCAGACCGTCACCGGCACCGGCAAGCTCTCGACCATCGGCGGAGTCGCCAACGCGGCGAACTTCACCCCGGCGAACTTCGGCATCACCCCCACCACGACCGGGACCTTCCCCTCGGACGCCGGTGACGTGACGCTGAACACGCTGATCGAGCTCGTCCTGCCGACCGCGGCCGACAACGCGTACGAGAACGCCTCCGCCACGGTCACCTTCACGGCCGCCGCGATCCAGCGCGCCGGCATCCAGAAGTAGACCGTCCCCCACCGCCTCCGTCCTGCCCGGCCGCCACCGGCGCGGGGCGGAGGCATCCCCCTTTCCTCCCGGAGTCGTCCCCATGCCCCACGCCCGTGCGCTCGTCGTCGTCCTCGCGGCGGTGATCCTCGCGCCCGCGGCGAGCGCCGAGCCCGTCGGCGTGCTCGACGTGCGCGAGCTCTCGGCGCCCGGATCCCTCACCGACCTCGCTCCGGGCGACCGCGCCGAGTGGGCGGTCGAGGTGACCAGCACCGGCCTGTCGCCGCAGGGGGTCTCCGTGGCCTTCGCGGTCGACGGAGGGACGCTGGCGCAGGACCCGCGCGACGGCCTCCAGCTGTCCGTCGAGCTCTGCGACTCGGCGTTCACGGTCGCCGAGGTCGTCGACGGGGGGCGCACGGTCGAGCGCTACCTCTGCCCGGAGGAAGCGATGCCGCTCGGATCCGGACCCGCGGCGACGCTCGGCCGGCTCGACGGTGTCCGTCCGCTCGAGCGCGGGGCCACCGTGGGCGTGCGCGTCCGCGTCCTGTTCCCGGAGTCGGCCGGCAACGGGACCGAGCTCGCGGCGGCGTCGCTGCGGGTGCTCGTGGGCACGACGGAGGAGGATCCCTCCGCGACGCCCGGCCCCGGTTCCTTCCCCGGAGCGGCGGGCGGCGGGCTGGCCGTCACCGGCCGCGACCTGGGCGCCGCGCTCCTGGGCGGGATGCTCGCCCTCGGCTCGGGCGCCCTGCTCGCCGCGGCTGCGCGCCGTCGTCACCGGAGGGAGCAGGCGTGAAGGCCCTCCGCGCTCTCCTCGGCGGACTGGTCACGATCGTGGCCGTCGCCGGCATCGCCGTCTTCGTCCTCTCCGCGCTCGGTCTCGTGCGGCTCGTGCCGGTGCTGTCGAACTCGATGGCGCCCGGGATGCCCGTCGGCTCCCTCGCCGTCACCCTGCCCGTCGACCAGGCCGCGATCCGCGCCGGCGACGTGATCGTCTTCACCGACCCGGACGATCCGGGCCGCCGCGTCATCCACCGCGTCACCCTCGTCTACTCCGAGGAGGAGGCGGCGGCCCTCCGCGGCCGCGAGCCCGGCCAGCTGGCGCTCACCACCAAGGGCGACAACAACGAGTCGGCCGACCCGTGGATCGTGACGATCGCGGACGAGCGGATCTGGCGCGAGAGCTCGGTGGTGCCGCTGCTGGGCTGGCCGAGCATCGGCCTCGCCCACCCGGAGGCGCGGTTCGCGCTCTTCGCCGCGGGCGGCGCGGTCATCGTGGGCGCGCTCCTGATCGCCATCTGGCGCCGCCCCGCGGAGGTCGCCCCGTGAGCGGCGCGCACCGCTCGTCGGACGGCACGCCGCCCCCGGAGCCCCTGCGTCCGCCCGCTGAGCACGGGCGGCACAGCGCCCGGCCGTCCTCCCGCGACCGCGGAGCCCCGCGCCACTCCCCCGAGGTCCGCCGCCGCGTGGTCTCCCGCGCCGGCCTGGCGGGACTCGTCGCCGGCGCGCTCGTCCTCGGCGCCGCCGCCACCGCCACCGCCGTGCTCCTGGACCGGGGCTCCGTGAGCGCGCGGGTCGCCTCCGGCACCGTCATCGCGACGTTCACCGGCACCGGAGCGACGACCGTGCCGGTCCCCGTCGCGGGCCTCGTCCCCGGTGGCACGGCCCGGCGCCTCCTCGACCTGACGAACGCCGGGACCCTGCCGATGTCGGCCCTCCAACTGCAGACCGCCACGGGCACCGACCTCTCGGACGGCCTGCAGCTCGCGATCGAGCGCTGCTCGCTGTCCTGGTCGGCCGATGCCGCGACCTGCCCCGGCACCGTCACCACCGTGTCGGCCGACCGCCCCGCCGCCTCCCGCCTCGACCTGCCCGGCTCCCCCGCCCTCGCCGTCGGAGCGACCGACCACCTCCGCTTGACCGTGCGCCTCTCGGAGTCCGCGCCGTCCGCCGCGCAGAGCACTTCCGCGACGCTCACCGTCACCGTCGTCGGCGTGCAGCGTCCGGGCCGCCAGCTGTAGGCGCGGCGGGCCCACGCCTCGGCGGCACCACCGCCGCGCCGTCCACTCTCGCGTCAGCGCTGAGGCGCCCTAGTCGGTCGTCGACACGCCAGAGCGGGCGACCGTCTCGGGCGACTCAGCGGGGCCGCGGGTACCTCGGTGGTGCCTCGCTACTCGCGTAGGGCCGCCACGGCGTCGTGGAAGCTCGGCACGTCGGAGAGCACGCCCTCGGGGCCCAGCACCGTCCAGGTCGTGCCCGTGCGGATCAGGACGCCCAGCTCCTCGGCGGGCCGGCGGCGGGTGCGGCGCAGCTCGAGCACGAAGACTCCGGGACGCGCCTCTCTGATCTCGGGAGTGCGCCGGTCGGGCAGCATCACGAGTCCTCCCCGAGGGTCAGCGGTAGACGCTCCACTCCTTCTTCACGATCCGGCGCTCCTCGCCGTCGACCGCGACGATCCACTCGCCGTCCTTCTTGGCCACGACCCGCCCGCGCAGGTACTGCGGCTCCCAGCCGTCGGCCTTGTTGACCCACTTCACGAACCGCGCGAACCGCCCCGGTGCCACGTCGTCTCTGGACATCTCTCGACTCCCCTCGTCGTCACCGGCACGTCCATCGCCCTCCGTCAGGAGAGCACCTCGCCCAGCGCGAGGAGGACCTCTCCTGTGAGGTCTCGAAGCCGGTTCATTGACGGTAGAACGCGCTGCTGGAAGTGGACGAGACCGTTGACTGATCGACGATCGTCTGGCAGTGGGGTCAGGATGCGGCAGCGGATTCAGGAGTCGAACAGCACGTGCGGCCGTCCGGCGTCGACGATCACGCGGGCGCGCACCCCGTAGACGTCCGCGATCAGCGCCGGGGTGAGCACCTCCTCCGGGGTGCCGCTCGCGACCACGCGCCCCTCGCGCAGCACCAGCAGCGCGTCGCAGAAGAGGGCCGCGAGGTTGAGGTCGTGCAGCGCGACGACCGTGGTCACCGGCAGCGCCCGCACCAGGGCCAGCAGCTCCAGCTGATGGCGGATGTCGAGGTGGTTGGTCGGCTCGTCCAGCAGCAGCTCGCGCGGCTCCTGCGCCAGCGCCCGGGCGATGTGCGCGCGCTGCCGCTCGCCGCCCGAGAGGGTGTGCCAGAGGTGGTCGGCCTTCGCCTCGAGGCCCACCTGCTCGAGGGCGCGATCGATCGCGCGCAGGTCCTCGGCCGTGTCTCCGCCCAGGAGGGAGCGGTGCGGGGTGCGCCCCAGCCGGACGACGTCGCGGACGGGGAGGTCCGCCTCCGTCTCGGCCTGCTGCGTCACCGTGGCCACGGCCCGGGCGACCTCGCGGCGGCGGAGCGAGCGGAGCGGCGCGCCGTCGAGGGTGACGACGCCGGCGTCCGGAGCCGCGGTGCCCTGCAGCAGCCGCAGCAGCGACGACTTGCCCGAGCCGTTGGGCCCGAGCAGTCCCACTGTCGAGCCGGGAGCGGGGCGGAGCGAGACCCCGTCGACCACCAGGCGGCCGCCCCGGCGCCACGAGACCCGGTCGGCCTCGAGCGTCACGAGCGGCCCCTCCGCCGCAGGAGCAGCAGCATGAACACCGGCACGCCGACGAGTGCCGTGCCGACCCCCACCGGCAGCGGAGTCGGCGCGAACGCCACCCGTGACCCGGCGTCGACCCACACCAGGAACACCGCGCCGAGCAGGATCGTCGCCGGGATCACCCGCGAGTGCCGCTGCCCGAACACGAGTCGCGCGGCGTGCGGCAGCACCAGCCCCACGAAGCCGATCGCGCCGGCGATGCTCACCAGGGTCGCCGTCAGCAGGGCCGTCACCACCAGCAGGAGGAGGCGGGTGCGGCCCACGTGCACGCCGAGCGACGCGGCCACGTCCTCCCCGAAGGCGAACGCGTCGAGCGTGCGCGCCGCGGCGAGGCAGACCACGGAGCCGAGCAGCACGACTCCTCCGCTCAGCGCCACGTCGTCCCAGCGCATGCCCTCGAGGGAGCCGAGCAGCCAGAACATCACGCCGCGCGTCTCGTCCGAGTCGGCGAGCGCGAACACGATCAGCGAGGTCAGCGCCGAGAACAGCTGCGTGCTCGCCACCCCCGCCAGGATCACGCCCGAGGTGCCGCCCGCCGAGAACCGCGTGAGCAGCAGCACGAAGCCGAAGGCGACCAGCGCGCCGACGAAGGCGCCTCCGGAGAGCCCGACCACTCCTCCGCCGACCCCGAGCACGCCGACGAGCACCGCGCCCGTGGACGCTCCGGACGAGACGCCCAGCACGAACGGGTCGGCGAGCGGATTCCGCAGCAGCGACTGCAGGATCACTCCGCACACGCCGAGCCCCGCCCCGCAGGCCGCGGCCACGAGTGCGCGCGGGAGGCGCTCCTGCCAGACGATCGCGTCCTCGGCCGGGCGCACCGGGACGGAGGCGAGCCCGAGGTGGTTGAGGAGGATGTCGCGGACGTTGACGAGCGAGACGTCGGCCGGGCCGAGCGTCACCGCGACGCCGACCGAGAGCGCCAGCGCGAGCAGCCCGCCGACGACCAGCGCCGCGGCGGCAAGGCCCCGCGGCACCCGGCGGACGAGGACCGTGCCCGTGCCCGTGCCCGTGCTCAGAGCGACGCCCCGTTCTCGTCCCACCAGGCGCGGATCTTCTCGAGCCCGTCGACGAAGCGGATCGACGGGTTCATCTCGGCGCCGTGGAGCGCGATGAAGCGGCCGTCCTGCACCGCGGGCAGGCTGCTGGTCAGCGGGTCGGAGGGGAGGAACGCGGTCTTGTCGTCGAGGCGGTCGCCGGGGAAGCGGTCGCGCTGCAGGTCGCCGAGGACCAGGACGTCCGGGTCGGCCGCGACGACGCTCTCCCAGCCGACGGCGGGCCAGTCCTCCGTGCGGTCGGCGAAGACGTTGGTCATGCCGGTCGTGGTGCCGAGCATCGAGGCGAAGTTGTAGCCGCCGGCCATGTAGGGCGTCTTGGTGTCGGCGAACCAGAAGGCGACGCTCCGGCCGCCGAGGTCGACCCCCTCGGTGGCGGCGGCGGCGCGCTCCTGCAGCTGCGCGACCAGGGCGTCACCGCGCTGCTGCACGTCGAAGACCTCGGCCAGCTCGTGGATCTCCTGGTAGAGGACGTCGACGGTCAGCGGGACGGTGCGCGTGCCGCTCCCGCCGTTGACGCTCGCCCCGTTGTCGCAGTCGGAGGGGGCGAGGTAGGAGCCGATCCCCGTCTCGGCGAGGCGGTCGCGCGAGGCGACGCCCTCGGGCGCGTAGTGGCGGCCGAAGGAGGCGGTGACGAAGTCGGGGTCGGCACCGAGCAGCACCTCGTAGGTGGGCGCGTTGTCGGCCAGGCGCGGCACGCTCTCGTTCGCGGAGGCGAGGGTCTCGAGCACGGGGTCGGTCCAGGAGGCGGTGCCGACCATCCGGTCCTCGAGGCCGAGGGACAGCAGGATCTCGGTCGAGTTCTGGTCGAGGGAGACGACCCGCTGCGGAGGGGCGGTGACGGTGGTCGCGGTGCCGCAGTTGTCCAGCGTGAGCGGGTACGAGGTCGTGCCCTCCCCCGCGGCGGCCGTGCTCTCGGGCTCGATCTGCTCGGAGGCGCCGCAGCCGGTGAGGGCGAGCAGGGTCAGGGCGGCGAGGGCGAGGGCGGCGGGGCGCCGTCGGTGCGTGGACATGGATCTCCCGTGGTTCGTGGGCGTCGGTCGTCGGCCCGGTTCATAGGCCCGGTTCATGGGCCCGGTTCGCCGGCAGGGCTCGTCGGCCCGGTCCGTCGGCGGGCGGCACCCGCGTGTCGGCGCGCAGCCCGAGTAAGCATAGCCTTACCTCACTTCAACCCGTCCATTCGCGCCAGTCGATCCGCGCCACCGACCCTCGGCCGCCCTCGGCCCGGCCCGCCGGCGACTCTGCAGGAGTCGCCGTGGTCACGCGCGAGGACGGCGGCTGCCGAGTCCTCACCGCACTCAGAAGGCCCGGAACAGTCGAGTAAGCGGACACCTGTCGCGCACCTCGACTCCGCAGCCCCCAACCAGGTGGACAGCACCCCGGACACGGTTCCCCTGGGGGCGGGAGAGCGCGATCCTGGACTCCGACGCTCGACGGCGCCCGCCCCACCGCCCGCCGACCGTCACGGAAGGAACCCGTTGCCCCGCCACTCCGCCCGCACCGCCCCCTCAGGCCGGTCCGCGCTGGTGCGCAAGGCCGACGCGTCCGGCTACCGGCCCGAGATCGAGGGACTGCGCGCCATCGCGTCCCTCCTGGTCGCGACGTTCCACATCTGGCTGGGCCGCGTCTCCGGAGGCGTCGACGTCTTCTTCGTGATCGCCGGGTTCCTCACCACCCTGACCCTCCTCGGCCAGATCCGCCGGTTCGGGCGCGTGCGTCCGATCGCCTTCCTCCGGAGGCTCGCCTCGCGGCTCTTCCCGGCGGCCGCGGTGGTGCTGGTCGTCGTCGCGGCGCTCGCTCCGCTCCTCCTGCGCCCCTCGCAGCTGCTGCAGACCTTCACCGAGGTGCTCGCCTCGACCTTCTACGTCGAGAACGTCGCGCTCGCGCGGGCCGGAGTGGACTACCTCGCGCAGGACGACTTCCACTCGCCGGTGCAGAACTTCTGGGCGATGTCGGTGCAGGGGCAGTTCTACCTGGTCTGGCTCGCCCTGGTGCTCGTCGCGACCCTCGCCGCCGTGCTGCTGCGGCGCCGCGCGCAGCTGCCGCGGTTCCTGCTGGCGCTCGTCGCGGCGCTCACCGTCCTCTCGTTCGCGTTCTCCGTCGTGCTGGTCGGGATCGACCAGCCGACCGCGTACTACAGCACCCTCGCCCGCTCGTGGGAGTTCGGGCTCGGCTCGCTCGCGGCCCTCGTGCTCCCGGGACTGGCGATCCCGGCGGCCCTGCGGACGGTCGCCGGGTGGTTGGGGCTGATCGGAGTCGTCTCCTGCGGGTTCGTGCTCCAGGTCTCGAGCGCGTTCCCGGGCGCCGCCGCGCTCTGGCCGACCCTCTCGGCGGTGCTCGTGCTCGTCGCCGGGACCGGCCCCGCCCCGGAGCGCGGCGTCGGCCGACTGCTGGCCCTGCGCCCGCTCGTGTGGCTGGGCGGCCTGAGCTACGGGATCTACCTCTGGCACTGGCCACTCCTGGTCTTCTGGCGCGAGAGCACCGGCGAGGACCCGACCGCCCTCGCGGGCCTGGGCGTCATCGCCGCCGCGATCCTCCTGGCCGCCGCCTCGAAGCGCTTCCTCGAGGACCCCCTCCACCGCCGCGCCCCCGCCGAGCGCCCGCACCGCCTCCGCGCGCTCGCCCCGGCGGCCCTGCTGGCCGTCGCCGCCCTGGTCGGAGCGACGGGCCTCACCGGAACGAACGCCGCGATCGCCGCCGACCTCACCCGCGCACACGCCCTCCCCGTCTCGACCGAGGGCTGCGTCGGAGCCGCGGCGCTCGCGAACGCCTGCCCCGACTCCTGGACCACGAGCCTGCCCGCCGTCGACGCCTCGGAGGACGGCTCCGCCCTGAACACCGACGAGTGCAGCACGGGCAACTCCGGCACCGCGCTCAAGGAGTGCCGCTTCGGCGATCCCGCCGGCCTCCGCGTGCTGCTCATCGGCAACTCGCACGCGGCGTCGTTCTTCCCGGCGCTGCGCGGCGTCGCGGAGGAGCGCGGCTGGGACCTGCACACCTACTACAAGACGGGCTGCGTCTTCTCGACCGCGGAGCGGCGCGACGACTCCGCCTCCTCCCGGCGCTCCTGCGACGTCTGGAACGAGAAGCTGCAGGAGGAGCTCGCGGGCCAGGAGCCGTACGCGCTCGTCGTCACCGCCTACTCCGCGAAGAAGTCCGTGTTCGTCGACGCGTCCGGCACCCCCGACGAGCAGGCCGGCATCGACGGGTTCCACGAGTCGTGGGCGCCGCTGATCGCCCGCGGATCCACGGTGGTCGCGATCCGCGACAATCCGGTGCTGCCCTCGCTCTCCCTGCTGGCCTGCGCCGAGGAGCCGGGCTCCGCGGCCGACTGCAGCGTGCCGCTCGACGAGGCCTTCGCCGACCGCGAGCTGATGGCCGCCGCGGCCGAGGGCTGGCCGGGCGCCGCCGCCGTCGACCTCACCCGCTGGTTCTGCGACGACCGCGGCTGCCCCCTCGTGATCGGCGGAGTGAAGGTGTACCGCGACCTCGGGCACCTCACCGAGTCGTACGCCCGGACCCTGGCGCCCTACCTCGGCGAGGCGCTGGACCCGCTGGTCGGCTGAGGGCCCTCGCGCTCGCCTCCGGACGCATGCAAGACTGTTTATACGAACAGGGGATCGGAGGAGCCGATGGGCCACTCTCACGGCGTTCCAATCGGCTCCGCCGCCGCACGGCACCGGCGTCCGCTCGTGACCGCCTTCGTGCTGACCGCGGCGTTCATGGTCGTCGAGTTCGCGGTCGGAGTCGCGACGGGCTCGCTCGCGCTGCTCTCGGACGCCGCGCACATGGGCACCGATGTGCTGGCGCTCGGGATGTCGATCGCCGCGATCTCGCTCGCCGCCCGCCCCGCCGCGAAGGGCCGCACCTACGGCTCCTACCGCCTCGAAGTGCTGGCCGCCCTCGCCAACGGCCTGCTCCTGTTCGCGGTCGCCGCGTTCGTGATCGTCGAGGCCGTCCGCCGCTTCGCCGAGCCGCCCGCGGTGCCCGGCGGCCCCCTCCTGATCACCGCCGTCGTGGGCCTGGCGGTCAACCTCGTGAGCCTGCGCCTGCTGTCGGCCGGGGCGAAGGAGAGCATCACCCTCCGCGGAGCGTCCCTCGAGGTGCTCGGCGACGCACTCGGATCGATCGGCGTGATCGTCGCGGCGATCGTGCTGCTCACCACCGGCTGGGCGTGGGCGGATCCGATCGTCGGCGTGCTGATCGGGCTGCTGATCCTTCCCCGCACCTGGTCGCTGACGCGGCAGGCGCTGGGGATCCTGATGGAGTCGGCGCCCGCGCACGTCGACCTCGCAGCGCTCGAGCGCGACGTCTGCGCCGTCCCCGGCGTGCTCGCGCTGCACGACCTGCACGTGTGGACGATCACCTCGGGCATGGAGAGCGCCACCGGCCACGTGGTCGTCGCCCCCGACGCCGACTACCGCACCGCGCTCTCGCGGGTGCTCGCCGTGCTCCGCGAGCGCCACGGCATCGACCACGCGACCATCCAGTGCGAGCCCGAGGCCTTCCCGGAGACGACGCATCGCGTCTGAGCGCGGGGGTGGCTTACACACCCGCACGCCTCCGCATGCCCACGACCCTCCAGGACTCGTCGCACTCGGCGCCGACTGCGACGACTCCCGGCCTCTCGCCGACGCGGGCCCCGCGCACCCCTGAGCACCTTCCGATTGTTGACGTGAACATGTACAGTCGGCCGTCAGGGCGCGTTCACGTGAACATGCCCGCATTTCGATGGCGAAAGAGAGACCGCATCAATGTCGATGTCCTTCAGAAGGGTCGCCGCGCTCGCCACGAGCGCCGCCCTGGCCACAGGAGCACTGCTGGCGATCCCCGCCGCAGCGGCCCCCGCTCAGGCCGCGGACGCGTTCCGCATCACGCCGAACCCCGCCGCCGCCGGTGAGGCGTTCGAGGGCTGGGGCACCAGCCTCGTCTGGTTCGCGAACGCGACCGGCGGCTATCCCGAGGCCCTCCGCGAGGACCTCTACCAGAAGGTCTTCGGCGACAGCGGCCTCGACCTGAACATCGCCCGCTACAACATCGGCGGCGGCAACGCCTCCGACGTGAAGGACTACCTCCGCCCGGGCGGCGCCGTCGAGGGCTGGTGGAAGCCGAACCCGGCCGGCGACGCGTCGACCTACGGCGGCACCTCCACGAAGCTCGCCGACCGCGACGCGCTCCTGGCCAAGTGGAACGCGGACGACCCCGCCTCCTACGACTGGACCGCCGACGAGACGCAGCGCTGGTGGGTCGAGAGGCTGGCCGAGGAGAAGCAGATCTCGCACTGGGAGGCGTTCTCCAACTCCGCCCCGTACTTCATGACCGAGAGCGGCTACGTCTCGGGCGGCTTCGACGCGAACAGCGAGCAGCTGAAGCCCGCTGCCGAGGAGCAGTTCGCGAAGTACCTCGTGAAGGTCACCGAGCACATGGAGGACGAGTACGGCATCGAGTTCGACACGCTCGACCCCTTCAACGAGCCGAACACGAACTACTGGGGCACGCAGCTCTCCAACGGCGTCCCGACCGGCGGACGCCAGGAGGGAATGCACGTCGGACCGACGCGCCAGGCGGGTCTGATCCCCGACGTCGCCGCCGCGCTGGACGCCTCGACCACCGACGCCGGCATCGCCGCGATGGACGAGACCAACCCCGACATCTTCGCGACGAACTGGGCCGCCTACTCCGCCGCGATCCGCGCCGAGGTCGACCGGATGAACGTCCACACCTACGGCACCTCGGGCCGCCTCAAAGTCCGCGACCTCGCGAAGCAGGCCGACACCGACCTGTGGATGAGCGAGATCGAGGGCAACTGGGTCACCGGCTTCGATCCCACCAACATGGAGAACGGCCTCGGCATCGCCGGCCGCATCAACGACGACCTGCGCGAGCTCGAGCCCAAGGCGTGGGTGCTCTGGCAGCCCGTCGAGGACTACTACAACATGCAGCAGCCCAAGCCCAAGGGCGAGAACCTCAACTGGGGCTCCGTCTACATCGACCTGGACTGCAAGCCGTACCAGGAGAACGGGACCGAGGTCTGGAAGTCGGTCCGCCGCGTCGCCGACGCCGGTGGCGACTCCACCAAGGCCCCGGTCTGCGGCGTCGAGACGAACTCGAAGTTCAACACCATCCGGAACTTCACCAAGTTCATCCACGAGGGCGACCACCTGATGCCCTCCAACGACAGCTCCTCTACCGCCGCCGTCCGCGGCGACGGCTCGGGCGCGACCGTCGTGCACACCAACAGCACCGCGACCGAGAAGACCGTCGTGCTCGACCTCTCCCGCTTCGGCACCATCGCCGACACCGCGACGGTCACCCCCTACGTCACCACGAAGGCCTCCTCGGCAGCCGCTCCCACGAGCAACGCCCTGGTCGCCAAGACGCCGGTGAGCGTCGACCGCATCTCGCGCACCGCCACGATCACCGTGCCCGCCAAGTCGGTCACGAGCTTCTCGATCGACGGAGTCTCGGGAGTCGCCGACTCCGCCCCCGCCCTGCGCGACGGCCACCGCTACCAGCTGGTCGGCACCCAGAGCGGCAAGGCCCTGACCGGCAACCCCTCGGGCGCCGCGACCACGATCACCGGCCTCGCCACCGACTCCGCCACGGCCGCCAAGCAGACCTGGACGGTCCGCGAGGTCGCCGCCGGCGAGCGCGAGGCCACCCGCCGCGTCGTCCTCGTCAACGGCGACGGACGCGTGCTCGGAGCCACGACCGCCGGCACCGACCTGCGCTCGCTGTCCGTCGACGCGGCGAAGACGACCGCCGCGACCCGCTGGATCGTCAACACCACCGACGGCGTGAACTTCTCGCTCGTCAACGAGTCCATCGCCCAGTCGCTCGACGTGAACGGCGGCTCCAGCGCCGACAACGCGTCGGTCGGCGTCTACACCTCCAACGGCGGAGCGAACCAGTCGTGGTCCCTCCGCGACCTCGCCCCGACCGCCGGCCAGACGATCGCCGTCCGCACCACCGCGGGCGTCGCTCCGACCCTGCCCGCGAGCATCACCCCGCAGTACTCCTGGGGAGCCGGCGCACCGCTCGCCGTCACCTGGCAGCGCCCCGCCGACTCGGCGTACGGCGCGACCGGCCGCGTCGAGGTGCCCGGCACCGCGACCGACCTCTACGGCCAGACGATCACGGTCACCGCGCTCGTCGACGTCGGCGGACTGACCGCGACCGACCCCGTGTCGGTCACGGCCGCCGCGGGCGCCTCGGTCGCCGGAGTGAAGGCCTCGGCCCCGACGACGGTCCCCGCCCGCGTGGGCGCCTCGGCCAGCACCTTCCCGGTGCCGGTCGTCTGGGACTGGACGCCGCTCACCACCGCCTCCCTCGCCCGGGCCGGGCAGGTGACGGTCTCGGGAACGGCGACCGCCGACGGCGCGACGCTCCCCGCCACGCTCACGGTGCTCGTCACCACGGGCACGCTCCGCAACTTCAACCCGGACGCCGGCATCGTCGCGACCGCGTCGTCGTCGGAGTCGGGCTACGGACCGGAGCGCACCCGCAACGGCGTCGACGGCGACAAGGGCTGGTCGAACTGGACCAACGGCACCAAGGCCGCGCAGAGCTCGCTGACCTACACCTTCCCCTCGACGCACCAGGTCGAGAAGGTGTCGGTGCAGTTCCTCGCAGACGGCGGCACCAGCTGGGCGCAGACCTACCAGCTGCAGTACCAGGCCGCCGACAGCACGGCCTGGACCGCGGTCCCCGGCTACGAGTCGGCCGTGGCCCTCGCGTCGCCGGCCGGTGGAACGGCTCCGACCCTGGTCGCGTCGTTCGCGCCCGTCACGGCCAAGGCCTTCCGCGTCGTGATGAACGCCTACGACAACACGCACCTGATCGTGGCCGAGACCAAGCTCTACGAGTCGGTCGCCTCGCCCGCCGCGGTCACCACCCTGGGCGCCCTGCGCGTCGGAGGAGCCGGCATCGCCGGGTTCGACCCGGCCCGCACCTCCTACGCGGTCACCGTCGAGGGCACGGCGATGCCGGTGATCGGAGCAGTGGCGACCGACTCGGCGGCCACCGTGCGGATCACCCAGCCGACGACGGCGAACGGCGGAGTCGCGACCATCGCGGTCCGCGCGGCCGACGGCTCCGTCACCTCGACCACGACGGTGACGGTGACCCTGAAGGCGCCCGCCGCCCTCGCGGTCGCGGTCACGGCGACCACCCGCTGCATCGCCGGCAAGGTGACGCTCACCGTCGCGGCGAAGAACGAGTCCGGAGTGCCGGTCTCGATGACCATCGCGACGCCCTCCGGGTCGAAGCAGGTCACCGGAGTCGCGCCCGGCGCGAGCGGCAGCGCCGCGTTCACCACGCGCGCGGCCTCGGTGCCGGCCGGCCAGGCCACCGTCACCGCGACGGGCACGGTCGACGGTGAGCAGGTCACCTCGGTGGCGACGGGAGCGTACGCGGCCCGCAGCTGCTGACGCCCCCTCCGACACGGACCGCCTCCGCCCCTCCGGGGACGGGGGCGGTTCGCCGTTCGCCGTCGGAGCGGCGCTGCGCGGGCGGCGCGTCGTTATATCTCTGCACGCCCGCGGCGCGGGCTACTCGATCGACATGGATTCGTGCCGGTCGGGCAGCCGCACACCTCCGTGCCGGTGGAGCGACCGCGCACCCCTATGCCGGTCGACCAGCCGCGGCACGCGGCGTATCGAGACCCCGCTCAGTGCCCCGCGGCCGCCTCGTCGCGGGTGCGCAGACGCGAGACGCCCATCACGACGGCCGCGATGACCAGACCCAGCACGAGGCCGAAGATCATCGAGACGAAGGTGTCGGCCAGCCACACGACGACCGGGCCCGCGCCCTCGACCGCGTGGGTGACGACGTGCACGAGGTCGTACGGACCGTGCCACACCGTCTCGGCGAGGTTCGCGACGACGAGGTGCCCGCCGACCCAGAGCATGGCGAGCGTCCCGATGATGCTGATCGCGCGGAACACGACCGGCATCGACGCGACGATCCTCGCCCCGGTGCGCCGCACGCCGCGAGCCGCGTTCTTCATCAGGCGCAGGCCCACGTCGTCGATCTTCACGAGCAGCGCGACGGCGCCGTAGACGAGCACGGTCATCCCGAGCCCGACGACCAGGAGCGCGCCGAGCGTGGGCCAGATCCCGAAGTCGGGGTCGAGGCCGTCGAGCGCGATCAGCATGATCTCGGTGCTCAGGATGAGGTCGGTGCGGATGGCGCCGAAGACGAGCTTCTTCTCGTCGCGCGCCTCCGTCTCGTGGCCGCCGTGCGAGACGCCGAACCACTCGAGCACCTTCTCCGCCCCCTCGAAGCAGAGGAAGGCGCCGCCGAGGATCAGCAGGTACGGCAGCACCTGCGGCGCGAACGCCGAGAGCAGCAGCGCCAGCGGGATGATGATGACGAACTTGTTGAACAGGCTCCCCAGCGCGATCCGCCCGACCACCGGCAGCTCCCGCGCGGGCGTGAGGCCCTGCACGTACTGCGGGGTGACGGCCGCGTCGTCGATCACGACGCCCGCCGTCTTGGCGCTCGCCTTCAGGGCGGCGGTGAGGATGTCATCGACAACCGCGAGCAGGCCGACCGACATGTGCGTCTCCTTGGAGGTCCGAGGTGAGAGGGCTCACAGTATCGCGAGCTCCGCGGTCGAGCGGGAACGGGGAGGGGCGTGGGCCCGGCGGAGGGGGTCCGGTGGAGAGGATCTGGATACGCCGGCGGGGCCGGCTCCTCGATCAGCGTGAAGGGCGGGCGGGCTCCGCGGAAGCGTCAGGAGGCGGCGGGGGCCGGGCCGGTGCTCTCGCGGACGATGAGGCGGGTCGGCACGAGCGAGACGCCGGTGCGCTCGCCGGACTCGAGCTCGCGCAGGAGGATGTCGACCGAGCGGCGGCCCGTGTCCCCGAAGAACTGGCGCACCGTCGTCAGCGGCGGCCAGAAGCTCGCCGACTCCTGCATGTCGTCGAAGCCCGCGACGCTCACTTCGCCGGGCACGGCGCGTCCGGCCTCGTGCAGGGCGCGCAGCACGCCGAGCGCCATCTGGTCGTTGGCGGCGAAGATCGCGGTGACCTCCGGATCGGCGGCGAGCCGCTTGCCGAGGCGGTAGCCGGAGTCGGTGGACCAGTCGCCGACCAGCACCTCCGGCACCGGGGCGCCGCGCTCGATCAGGGTCGACTCCCACGCCTCGTGGCGGCGCTCGGCGGAGTAGGAGCGGTCGGGACCGGCGATGTGGTGCACGGTGCGGTGGCCGAGTCCGAGCAGGTGCTCGACGGCCTGGCGGGCGCCCGACATCTGGTCGGTGTCGACCACCGGGTACTTCTCGCCGCCGGCGGAGTCGACGACCACCACGGGCAGGTCCGGCGGGAGGACGATGTCGGCCTCGTCGAGCAGGTGCGCCTCGACGATGATGATGACGCCGTCGACCGCCTCCTCGCTCAGCCGGTGGAACGCGACCGACACCTCGCCCTGGGTGGGGTGGGAGACGGGGATGAGGGTGATCGAGTAGCCCGCGTCGGCGGCCGCGATCGCGATGGCGTCGAGGGTGCGCATGTTGCCGAACGAGGACAGCGTGAACATGATCACGCCGATGCTGTGGAAGCGGCCCGTCCGCAGGGCCCGCGCCGCGCTGTTGGGCCGGTAGCCGAGGGCCCGCATCGCCTCGAGGACCCGCTCGCGCGTCTCGCCGTCGACGTTCTGCTTGCCGTTCGACACCCGCGAGACCGTCTGGCCGGAGACGTTCGCGCGCCGGGCCACGTCGGCCATCGAGACGCCGCGTCGCGGCCGGGCGGACGGGGACGGGCGGTCGGTCTCGAGTGACATGGGCTTCCCTTTATAGCGCGCCGCCCGTCAGCCGTGGTGCATCGTGCGCCGAACCGTGACGCAGGAACAGTCGCGGGTGGCGACGTGGACATGCTACGGTGACGCTCTGCCATGTTGACGTGAACATGGCGGGCCCGCACTACTCCCCGAACGGAATCCCATGACGACGACGTCTCCCCCCGTCCCGCTGAGCGAGGTCGCCCCTCCGGCGTCCCCCCTCGCGGCCCCGAAGTCGCGGGCGAAGAGCGAGTGGAAGGGCCTGGCGTTCGTCGCCCCCTTCCTCGTCGTCTTCCTCCTGGTCTTCATCGCCCCGGTCGTCTACTCGATCTACCTCAGCCTCTTCCGCGAGCAGCTGGTGGGCGGCAACTCCTTCGTCGGCTTCGCGAACTACACCGCGATCTTCACCGACCCGAACTTCTGGGAGGGCTTCGGCCGCGTCCTGCTGTTCCTCGTCGTGCAGGTCCCCGTGATGCTCGTGCTGGCCCTCGTCGCGGCGCTCGCGATCGACAGCGGCCGCCTCCACGGCACCGGCTTCTTCCGCATCGTGGTCTTCCTCCCCTACGCCGTCCCCGCGGTCGTCGCGGTGCTGATGTGGGGCTTCATCTACGGCGACAACTTCGGCCTGGCCGCGAACGTCAACGACCTGCTCGGCTCCGACGTCGTCCAGCCCTTCTCGCGCGACTGGATCCTCGCCTCGATCGGCAACATCGTCACGTGGGAGTTCGTGGGCTACAACATGCTCATCTTCTACTCCGCGCTGAAGACGATCCCCGGCGAGCTCTACGAGGCGGCCGAGATCGACGGCGCCGGCCCGATGCGCGTCATCCGCTCGATCAAGCTTCCCGCCCTGCGCGGCGCGATCGTCATCGCCACGATCTTCTCGATCATCGGCAGCTTCCAGCTGTTCAACGAGCCGAACATCCTCCGGACGCTGGCGCCGAACATCATCACCACCTACTTCACCCCGAACATGTACGCCTACAACCTGTCCTTCGCCGGTCAGCAGTACAACGCGTCGGCCACGGTCGCCATCGTCATGGGCGTGATCACCGCGGTGATCGCCTACGTCGTGCAGCTCCGCGGCGCGCGGAAGGAGAACTGATGGCCCTCGCGACCGCTCCCCGGACGCCCGCCCGCGCCCCGAAGCGCCCGGCCGCCCGCCGCGGCTCCTCGGTGCAGCCCAAGAAGTCGATCGCCTTCACCCTGCTGATGTCGGTCTTCATCCTCTACAGCCTCGTGCCGCTGGCCTGGCTGGTCATCAACGCGACGAAGACGCAGGCCGGCCTGCTCTCGAGCTTCGGCCTCTGGTTCGACGGCGACTTCGTCTTCTTCCAGAACATCGCCGACACCCTCAGCTACCGCGACGGGATCTTCCTCCGCTGGCTCGGCAACACCCTGCTCTACGTCGTCGTCGGCGCCGGAGGAGCGACGCTCCTGGCCACGCTCGCCGGCTACGGCCTCGCGAAGTTCCGCTTCACGGGCCGCAAGGCGGTCTTCGCCGTGGTGCTCGGAGCGATCGCGGTGCCCGGCACGGCCCTCGCCGTCCCGACCTTCCTCATGTTCAGCCAGCTCGGCCTGACCAACACCCCGTGGGCGATCATCATCCCCTCGCTGATCAGCCCGTTCGGCCTGTACCTGGTGTGGGTCTACGCGGTGGAGTCGGTGCCCACCGAGCTGCTCGAAGCGGCGCGGATGGACGGGGCGGGCGAGTTCCGCACCTTCTTCACCATCTCCATCCGCCTCCTCGCCCCCGGCATCGTGACCGTGCTGCTGTTCTCGGTCGTCGCGACCTGGAACAACTACTTCCTCCCGCTGATCATGCTGAGCGACCCCACCTGGTACCCGCTCACCGTCGGCCTCAACCAGTGGAACGCGCAGGCCACCGGCGTCAGCGCGCAGCCGATCTACAACCTCGTGATCACGGGCTCGCTCCTCACGATCATCCCCATCGTCGTCGCCTTCCTCGGACTCCAGCGCTTCTGGCAGTCCGGTCTGAGCGCCGGCAGCGTCAAGGGCTGAGCCCTCCCCCTACCCATCCCCCGGCCGGAGCGTCCTGCCCCGTCCACAGCACCCGCAGCACGAAGAAGTGAAGGGAAACACCACCATGAAGATCGCCCGTTCCGCCCTCAGGCGGACCCTGACGGTCGCGGCCGTCGCGGCCCTGGCCGCCGGCTCCCTCGCGGCCTGCTCGTCCACCTCCGGTGGCGGCACGACCACGAGCGCCGGCTCCGCCGCCGACCTCGACTCCGCCCTCGAGGCCGGTGGCAAGATCACGTACTGGAGCTGGACCCCCAGCGCCGAGGCGCAGGTCGCCGCGTTCGAGAAGGCCTACCCGAAGGTCGACGTCGAGCTCGTCAACGCCGGCACCAACAAGGACGAGTACACCAAGCTCGAGAACGCGATCAAGGCCGGCTCGGGCGCCCCCGACGTCGTCCAGATCGAGTACTACGCCATGCCGCAGTTCGCGCTGTCGGACTCGCTCCTCGACCTGTCGCAGTACGGCATGGGCGACCTCGAGGACAAGTACTCCGCCTCCACCTGGGGCAGCGTCAACATCGACGGCAAGCTCGTCGGACTCCCGCAGGACTCGGGCCCCATGGCGCTGTTCTACAACAAGACCGTCTTCGACCAGTACGGCATCGCCGTCCCCGCCACCTGGGACGAGTACGTGGCCGCGGCCGAGAAGCTGCACACCGCCGACCCGTCGAAGTACATCACCGCCGACACCGGCGACGCCGGCTTCGCGACCAGCATGATCTGGCAGGCGGGCGGCGAGCCGTTCACCACCGACGGCACGGACGTGAAGATCGACCTCGCCGACGAGGGCACCGCCAAGTGGACCGGCGTCTGGAACCAGCTCGTCGAGAAGAAGCTGCTCTCGGACACCCCCGCCTGGGGCGACGAGTGGTACAAGGGTCTCGCCGACGGCTCCATCGCCTCGCTGGTGACCGGCGCCTGGATGCCCGGCGTGCTGGAGTCCAGCGTCCCCGACGCCTCCGGCGACTGGGCCGTCGCGCCGATCCCGACCTACGACGGCACCGCCGTCAGCGCCGAGAACGGCGGTGGCGGCCAGTCCGTCACCAAGCAGAGCGAGAACCCGGCGCTGGCCGCCGCGTTCCTGCGCTGGCTGAACAGCGACCAGGCCTCGGTCGACGTCTTCCTGCAGAGCGGCGGATTCCCGTCGACCACGGCCGACCTCGACAGCTCGGACTTCACCGGTCAGGAGTCGGAGTACTTCGGCGGCCAGAAGATCAACGAGGTGCTGACCCAGGCCTCGAAGGACGTCCGCTCCGGCTGGTCGTACCTGCCCTACCAGGTCTACGCGAACAGCGTCTTCGGCGACACCGTCGGCCAGGCGTACGCCAACGGCACCAGCCTCGACCAGGGCCTCGCCGACTGGCAGAGCAAGCTCGTCCAGTACGGCAACGCGCAGGGCTTCACCGTCTCGGAGTAGCACCACTGCTCGACGCGGGGCCGGCCGGATCGCTCCGGTCGGCCCCGCGTCGTTCTCACGCTCGGACACACCGGGCACCGATCCTGAGGGGGATCCAGATGACCACCGCTCCCGAGAGCCGCTTCGCCATCGGCGCCGCCGACTTCGAGCTCGACGGCCGCCCGCACCGCATCCTGTCGGGGGCGCTGCACTACTTCCGCATCCACCCGGACCTCTGGGCCGACCGGATCCGCAAGGCCCGCCTGATGGGCCTGAACACCATCGAGACCTACGTCGCCTGGAACGCGCACGAGCCGCGCCGCGGCGAGTGGCGCGAGGACGCCGGGCTCGACCTGGGCCGCTTCCTCGACCTGATCGCCGCCGAGGGCATGCACGCGATCGTGCGCCCCGGCCCCTACATCTGCGCGGAGTGGGACAACGGCGCCCTCCCGGCCTGGCTCTTCCGCGACCCCGAGGTGGGCGTGCGCCGCTCGGAGCCGAACTACCTCGCCGCGGTCAGCGACTACCTGCGCCGCGTGTACTCGATCGTGGCCCCGCGCCAGATCGATGCCGGCGGGCCCGTGGTCCTCGTGCAGATCGAGAACGAGTACGGCGCGTACGGCTCCGACAAGGAGTACCTCGCCGAGCTCGTGCGGGTGACCCGCGACTCCGGCATCACGGTGCCGCTGACCACCATCGACCAGCCCACTCCGCAGATGCTCGCCGACGGCAGCCTGCCGGGCCTGCACCTCACCGGCTCGTTCGGCTCGCGGACCACGGAGCGCCTCGCGACGCTGCGCGAGTTCCAGCCCACCGGCCCGCTGATGTGCATGGAGTTCTGGTGCGGCTGGTTCGACGACTGGGGCACCCAGCACCACACGACGGACGCCGACGCCTCCGCCCAGGAGCTCGACACGCTGCTCGCGGCCGGCGGCTCGGTCAACATCTACATGTTCCACGGCGGCACCAACTTCGGCCTGACCAGCGGCGCGAACGACAAGGGCCGCTACGCCGCGATCACGACGAGCTACGACTACGACGCCCCGCTCGACGAGGGCGGTGACCCGACCGCGAAGTTCTGGGCGTTCCGCGACGTCATCGCGCGCTACGCGCCGGTGCCGGAGGAGGTGCCCGCGGTGCGCCCGCCGGCCCCCGCCCTGACCGCTCCGCTCGTCCCCGGCCCGGCGCTGCTCGGCCTCGGCCAGGCGTTCGGACCGGCCGCGCACCTCGACGCGATGGCCAGCTTCGACGACCTCGGCCACGACGACGGCTTCGTGCTCTTCACGACGACGCTCGACGGCTCCTCCGCTCCGGCCCGCCTCGTGGTGGGCGAGGAGGTGCGCGACCGCGCCTGGGTGCTGCTGGACGGCGTGCCGGTGGGCGTGCTGGCGCGCGACCACCACGAGCGGGCGCTGACGCTGCCGAGCGGACGGGGCGAGCTCGCGATCCTGGTCGAGAACCAGGGCCGGGTGAACTACGGCACGCGCATCGGCGAGCACAAGGGCCTGATTGGAGGCGTGACGCTCGACGGCGCCCCGTTGACCGGCTGGGCGGCGCGTGCCCTCGCGCTGGAGTGCCTCCCCGACCTGGCCGTCGCGGCACCGGCGTTCTCGGCCGGGCCGCAGCTCGCCTCCGGCTCGTTCGACCTCGACGAGCAGGCCGACCTGTACGTGGACACGCTGCACTGGGGCAAGGGACTGGTCTGGGTGAACGGCTTCCTCCTCGGACGCTACTGGCGCCGCGGACCGCAGCGGACGCTGATCGTCCCCTCGCCGGTCACCCGCGCCGGCCGCAACCGCGTCGTGGTGCTCGAGCTGGAGGGCATCGTCGAGCCGGAGATCCGCCTGCTCGCGGGAGCCGAGCTCGGGCACACCGAGATCTGAGCTGCGGAGCGGAGGCGCGAGCGGCCATCGGAGGCGTGGGTTCGGGGTTCCGGGCTTCGTCGTGCGGGCGGGGCCGGGCCGACTCCGATCTGCACGCGCTGCCGGACCGCCTCCGGTCTGCGGGCGCCACCGGGTCACCCCCGTCCTGCGGGCGGCGCCGGGCCGCCTCCGGGACGCGAGGCTCTGCTAGCCTCAGGCGCCCCGGTGCGGCGCCGGCGGGCGAAGGGGGAGACATGATGTCCAGGACACTGCTGCGCACGACTCTGATCGGAGGCGCGCTGCTGCTCGCCCTCTCGGGCTGCGCGGGGACCGCGACGAGCGGATCGACCCTCCGCCCGTTCACTCCGACGCTCCCCTCGTCGTCGGCCGCCCCGTCCGCCACCGCGACGGCCGCCGCCCCGACCGCCGACACCGCTCAGAAGACCGGCGAGCAGGTGGCCGCCGTGCTGACCGGGGTGCAGTTCGTGCCCGGCGAGTACGCGAGCATCCAGGAGATGCTCGACTCGATCTACCCCGGCCTCACCGCGACCGACGCGAGCTGCCTCTCGCCGTTCGGCCTGGGCTGGGACACCGCGCAGCCCGCCGCCGGACTCTCGTACGGCACCAGCGCCGACCGCTCCATGACCGCCGTCGTGTCGAGCACCGGCACCGCCGACGCGGCCGCCTCGCTCCTCGCGAGCGCCACCGACGCGACCACCCGCTGCGCCTCCGGCTCGACGCTCTTCGCGATGCAGGGCGTGCCGGTCGAGACGACCGTCGAGCGCACCGAGCAGACGCTGACCGGCGCCGACGAGACGCTCGGCTGGAAGGTGTCCGGAGCCGTGGGCGGCAAGCCGTTCTCGCTCGTGGGTATCACCGCGCGCGTCGGCGGCGACGCGGTCGCGCTCGTGGGCTGGGACCCGACCACGAACACCTCGTACGTCCCGCGCGCGACGCAGCTCGTCGTCGACGGACTGTAGGGCGCTGGGGCGCTGGGCGCTCTGGCTCTGGCTCTGAGCTCTGAGTCCTGCGCTCGGCCGTCCTCCCCTCCGCGAGAGTCCAGGAGTCGTCGCACTCGACGCCGAGTGCGACAACTCTTGAACAGTGGGCGCGGGTCGAGCGCCGGGACTCCGAGCTCTGAGCTCTGCACTTCGACGCCCTCTCCTTCGCGACTGTCCGGGAGTTGTCGCGCTCGACGCTGAGTGCGACAACTCGTGAACAGTGGGCGGAGGATCGGGCAGAGCGCCTGAGCTCAGAGCTTCGGGCTTCGGGCTTCGGGCTTCGGGCTTCGACGCTCGCTCCTCCGCGAGAGTCCAGGAGTCGTCGCACTCGACGCCGAGTGCGACGACTTCTGAACAGCGGGCGGAGGAGCGGGGCGGAGCGGGCACCGGTCACCGGGCGCCGGGCACCTCCCGGGCTTCGGGCACCCCGCACCCGGCGCGGGAGCGCGGCTCAGGCCAGCCAGGAGAGGGTGCCGCCGTGGGCGGCCGCGCTCGCGAGTGGGACGCCGTCGGCGGCGAGCAGGAACGGCGTCGGCTCGGGAGCCGTGCGGTCCCCGCGCGCGGCGACGAGGTGCGGGAGCAGCGCCTCCGCCTCGAGCGTCACCAGGCTCGCGCCGCGATCGGCGACCGTCGCCAGGACGCTCTCGCGCGCGGCCCGCGGAAGGTAGACCAGGGTCCCGAGCGAGACGACGACCGTCCGCAGACCCGGCGGCACCGCGTCGAGCAGGGCGGGCAGCTCGGCGGCCGCATCGCCCGCGACGATCGTCGGCGGGTCGTCCTGCAGAGTCTCCACGGCCGAGCGGAGCCGCGCGGTCCGCTCCGGGCGGTCGGGCGGGAGCAGCGCCTCCAGCCAGGCGACGTCCTCGGGCGAGCGGACGTCGAGCGGCGCCAGGTCGAGACCCCGGCGCCACGCGACGACCGGCAGCCGCGCCGGCGCCGCGCCTCCGCTCACCGCGCACCGCAGCAGAGGCGCGCCCGACCCGAGCCGGGTCTCGCCGTCACTCGCCGTGAAGGCGTAGGAGTACCGCTCCGGCGCCAGGCAGAGCCCCGCGGAGGCGCCGATCTCGACGAGCGCCACCGGCTCACCGGGTTCCGTGATCCGCTCCAGCGCTGCGACCAGGGGCGCGCACCGCAGCGCCTCGTTGGTCTGCGTCCTCCGCTCGGCGGCGATCGGTGCCACCCGCGCCCATTCGCTCCGGAGCCACGCGGCGAATCCGGCGCCGTCGACGTCGGGCACGCCGAGCAGCCGCGCCACCGAGAAGAGCAGGGACGGCTGCCGGTGCTGCGCGGGCAGCTCGTCGATCAGGGCGAGGAGGCGCGCATCCTCCGCGACGGCGAGCGCCCACTCGACCTGCCGCTCGGAGGTCTGCGCGAGCTCGACGGCGGCGCGGCGGAAGCGGTCGGCGGAGGAGGGCATGCCTCCATCCTGAGGGAGCGGCGCCACGGTTCCTGCAGGAGGCCGCAGGATCCCAGCGGCGGGCGACGACCCCGTCCCCGCGGATGTCGGTGGTCGCCGGTAGAACGGACGCATGTCCGACACCGCTTCGAGCCCCGCGTCCGCGCAGGTCCGCGAGCGGCGCCTGCTCGACGTCCGGCGGATCTACGCCGAGCCGGCCGCGCTCGAGCTGCCCCGCGGGCAGGAGGTCGTGGCGCGGTGGCCGGGCGCCGAGATCGTGCCCGTCGAGTCGCACTGGCTGATCCCGGAGGTGCACGGCGACGAGGCGAACGTCGCGCGCTGGGTGCGCATCAAGACGGAGGCGCTCGTGCTCGGGGTGAAGAAGTCGCTCGTCACGCGCCCGAACGGCCGCTCGGCCGACTTCATCGCCCCCTCCACCGCCAACGGCTGCGCCATGGCGTGCGTCTACTGCTACGTGCCGCGGAGGAAGGGCTACAGCAACCCGATCACGCTCTTCACGAACATCGAGCAGATCCAGCGCCATCTGGCCCGGCACATCGCCAAGCAGGGCCCCAAGGCCGAGGCGAACCAGTGCGACCCGGAGGCCTGGGTCTACGACATCGGCGAGAACAGCGACTGCTCCGTCGACGCGCTGCTGAGCGAGAACGTCCGCGACCTCTGCGAGCTGTTCCGGATGTCGCCCACCGCCAAGGCGTCCTTCGCGACCAAGTACGTCAACCGCGAGCTCCTCGAGTGGGACCCGCTCGGGCGCACGCGCATCCGCTTCTCGCTGATGCCCGCCGAGACGGCGAAGGTCACCGACATCCGCACCTCGCCGATGGCCGAGCGGATCGCGGCGATCAACGACTTCGTCGACGCCGGCTACGAGGTGCACGTCAACTTCTCGCCCGTGATCCTCACCGAGACCTGGCAGCAGGACTGGACCGAGCTCTTCGACCAGCTCGACGCCGCCCTCCACCCGCGGGCGAAGGCGCAGCTCGCGGCCGAGGTGATCCTCCTCACCCACAACGAGGGCCTGCACGAGGTGAACCTCGGCTGGCACCCCAGGGCGGAGTCGCTGCTCTGGCAGCCGGGGCGCCAGGAGCAGAAGGTCTCCGAGAACGGCGCCGTCAACATTCGCTACCGGCGCGACCTCAAGCGCGCGGCCCTCGACCGCTTCCGCGCCCTCCTCGCCGAGCGCCTCCCCTACTGCCGCGTCCGCTACGCCTTCTGAGCGTCGGCGCCCCGCCGGAGCGGCGGCGCGACGACTCGCTCAGAAGCGCTCCTCCCCCTCCCGGCCGCACACGCCGAGACACCGCCGTCTCGCCGGGACACCGCCGCCGAGGCGGCGTCTCGCGCACGAGCGCGCCGTCTCGACGCAGCCGCCCCGCCCACCGGAGGCACCCGGCAACTGAGCCCCGGAGTCACCCGGCTGGGAGTCCGCCCGGCGGCCGGGGCCACTGCTTCGCATTCCGGATAGCGGCACGTGCCCTCCGAACGAGGGGCGTACTTTCGGAGAACAGCCGGAGGGACGGCCCGACCGCCCGACTCCACGGGCCTGCAGAGCAGGCGTCAGCGGGGATCGACGGCTCGGCGCGACGGCATCCGGGCTCGACATCCCGGAGCCCGGCACCCCCGGATCGACACTCCGGACACTCGACTCGGCGGCACTCGCCGGGGCACCCCACCGTCGCGGCCGGCACCCGCGACACAGCACAGAACGGCGGCACGCACCATGGGCGCTCTCCTCTACGGCACTCCCCCCACCTCGCACGAGATCGACGACCGCGCACTCGCGCACCTCCAGATCGTCATGATCAACAAGTTCCGCCGCGACGAGGCGTTCGCCTTCCAGCTCGACGCCTCGAGCGCGCACGGCACCGGACGCCAGACGCTCTGGCTGCACCCGACCATCCCCCTCCAGTTCTCGTTCCACGGAAGCCGCATGCCGGCGATCAACGCCACCTGGGTGCGCGCACTGATGGAGGAGGCCAACAGCGGCCGGGGCCTGCGGATCGTCACCGAGCCGGCGCAGCAGCCCGAGTCCTCCGGGCTCACGCACGCTGCCTGAGCGCGCCGTGTCCAGGCGCGACGACGACGAGCCGATGGAGGTCACCGACTTCGTCGAGCTCGCCGGTGCAGTGCACGACGACGCGGGCTTCGAGTGCTCCTCCACTGTCGACGGCGTGACGGGCGCGCTCTGCGTGCTGCCCGACTCCCTGGTGCTGCGGAGCGCCGGCACCGGCGACTCGACCCGCGTCGGCACCCGCGACATCCGCTCCTGGCGGGCCACTCCGGCCGGCGCCACCTTCTCGCTCGCCGTGGAAGCCGGAGCGCGGCACACCGTGGTGCTGCTCACGCAGTTCCAGGCGGCGACCGTCCAGGCCATGACCCGCGCCGCCGGACCCGCGACTGGTTTATCCGCTTAACGAATTCCCCGTTCGGGGCACGCGGTGAGGAGCGCTCCTCGTGCGACCCTGATCGGGATGAACGAGAAGGACGAGGTCATGCGCTCCGACATCGGCGGGCGTGACATCGAGCAGGCGCGGGCCCTCTTCGAGCAGTCGTACAACGGGCACCGCTTCGTCGTCGAGCCCGGCGAGGACTTCTCGTACCGCTACACCTCCGTCGGCGACGGCGATGTGACGCTCCGCGGCAGCCAGTTCGCCGGCTCCGTGCAGGGCTCGATCCAGACCGAGGGCGAGTACGTCGTCTCGTGGCTGACCGCCGGCGCGGGCGTCACCGATCTCGACGGCGACGCGGTGACCCTCGGATTCGGGCAGCCGGCGATCTTCGTCAACGACCGCCCCAGCCGGTTCGAGTTCCACGACTACCGCCAGAACCTCATCCACTTCGACGGCGCGTACCTCGAGGGCATCGCGGAGGAGGTCGAGGGCACCCGCGGCCCGCTCCTCTTCGACACGACCTCACGGCCCGAGGGCGCGGCGCTGCGACGCTGGTCGGCGACCGTCGCGACGGTCGCCCGGGTGATCTACGACGCCGACAGCTCGCCGCTGCTGCGCCGCGAGGCCGACCGCGCGGTCGCCGTCGCCCTGCTCGAGACCTTCCCGCACTCGACGCTGGACACCCCCGGCGACCTCGGAGTGCCCCGCTCGGGGCGCCTCCGCCAGGCGATCGAGTACATGTACGAGCACGCCCACGAGCCGCTCCGGACCGAGCAGATCGCCGACGCGGCGGGCATGGGCCTGCGGACGCTGCAGACCGAGTTCCGGCGCGAATTCGGCTTCACCGCGGTCGACTACCTGCGGAGGATCCGGCTGGACGGCGTGCAGAAGGAGCTGCGGGCGGGCGAGTCCGGAGTCGTCAGCGTCAGCGAGGTCGCACGGCGCTGGGGCTTCGCGCACCTCGGCCGGTTCTCGGCCTCGTACGCCCACCGCTTCGGCGAGCGCCCCAGCACCACGCTCGACACCTGAGGCGTCAGAGGTAGTCGGTCCCGCCGTCGTCCTCGTTGTCATCGCCCTCGCCGCGCGGCTGCACGGTCGGCCGCGCGGGCTGGAGCCGTCGGGTCTTCTCGCGCATCGACTCCACCGCCTCCGGGTCGTCGAGGTCGACGCCGCGGTCGAGCGCCGGGCTGGTGAAGAGCTGGCTGGCCGGTCCGACCAGCAACCGGGTCTCGCCGCGCAGCCCCTCGTCCGAGAGCGACGGCACCACGACCAGGTCCGACTTCCCCACGTTCGCCAGCGCCTGCGCGTACTCGACGACCGCCGAGCACACCTCGTCGCCCAGCAGCACGTATCCGCTCGCGTAGTACAGCTTCTGCATCTCGCCCTCCCCTGGATCCCGGACCGCCCCTCCGGTCGGCCCGTCCCCCGACGCTAGGACGGCGCCGACCGGCCGCCCCACCCCTTGACGGGGGTGGGGCGGAGGGGTCAGAGTCCGCGCGGAGGGGTCAGAGTCCGCGCGGAACGGGCAGTCCCAGCGCGGTCGCGAGCGCCTCGACGACGCGGGTCGCGCGCACGTCACCGACCCCCTCCATCCGGTTGGTGAGGAACGCGAAGCCGACTCCCGCGTCCGGGTCGGCGAAGGCGACCTGTCCGCCCGCGCCGTCGTGCCCGAAGCCGCTCGGCGTGAGGTACCGGCGCGCGTCCGTGCCGAGCTGGAAGCCGCAGCCCCAGGCCGGCCACGGGCCCGGCACCGGCCACACCGGCGGGCCGCTGCTGAGCGGAGCGGTGGCCCGCTCGATCGTCGCGTCCTCGAGCAGCCGCACGCCGTCCGTTTCGGTGAACGCCGCCGACCAGATCGCGGCGAGCGCCCGGGCCGAGCCGATGCCGCCCGCTCCGGGGATCTCGGCGGCCTGCAGCACGGGGTCGTTGAAGCCCGTGCCCGGTCCGACGAGCTCGACGGGCAGCGCACCGCCGAGAGTCATCGCCCGCTCGCCCCAGTCGACGACTCCGGGGGTGCGCGCCGCGGCCTGCGCCGCCGTGAGCTCGGCGAGGGTGGGACCGACGAGCATCGTCGCGACGCGGCCCTGCTCGGAGGCGGGCAGCCCGATCCACGCCTCCGCGCCGACCGGTCCGGCGATCCGCTCCTGGAACGCGGCGCCGACGCTCCGCCCGGTCACCCGGCGGATCACCTCGCCGATCAGCCAGCCGTGCGTGATCGGGTGGTAGGCGTACCCCGTGCCCGGCTCCCACAGGGGCTCCTGCTCGGCCAGGCGCCCTGTGACGAGGTCCCAGTCGGCGAGGTCGGCGGTCGTGAGCGGGAGGCGGGGGGCCGAGAGCCCGGCCCGGTGGGCGAGCAGGTCCTGCACGCGCACGTCGGCCTTGCCCGCCGCGGCGAACTCGGGCCAGTACTCGGCGACCCGCGCGTCGTAGTCGAGCAGCCCCTCCTGCACGAGGCGTGCGGCGAGGAGGGAGACGAGGCCCTTCGTGCACGAGAAGACGACGCTGAGGGTGTCCTCCCGCCACGGCTCCTCCGCCCCCGCCTCTCCCGCCCAGAGGTCGACGACCGGCCGGCCGTGCAGCCGCACCGCGACCGCCGCTCCCGAGCCGGGCCGGACGGCCTCGGCGAAGGCGTCGCGGACCCCCTCGAACCCGGGCTCCACGACTCCGTGCACCGCGGTCACCCCTTCACCGCGCCCTGCAGCAGAGCGGTGATGAACTGCCGCTGGAAGATCACGAAGACCAGGATCGTCGGCACGATGATCAGCAGCGCGCCCGCGTTGAGCAGCGGGATGCTGTTGCTGTACTGCCCCTGGAAGAAGGTGAGCGCTCCGGCGACGGTGCGGTCCAGCGGATCGGAGACGAGCACCACCGGCAGGAGGAACTGGTTCCAGGTCCAGAGGAACAGCAGGATCGCGAGCGCCGACAGGGCCGGGCGCGCGAGCGGCAGCTGGATCCGCCGGAACTCCTGCCAGGTCGTCGCGCCGTCCACGCGCGCCGCCTCCGAGAGCTCGGACGGGATCCGGACGAAGTGCGCGCGCATCCACACGACGCTGAAGGGCATGTAGAGCCCGATCAGCGGCAGGATGATCGCCCACTGCGTGTTCAGCAGGCCCAGCGACTGGATCTCGTAGTACAGCGGGATGATCAGCGACTCGAACGGGATCGTGAGCCCGAGGATGAGGAACACGAAGACGAACCCGCCGCCGCGGATGCGCAGGTTGCCGAGCGCGTAGCCGGCGAGGGTCGCGAAGAGCAGGCTGATCGGGACGACGCCGAGCACGATCAGGGCGCTCGATCCCATCAGCTGCAGGACGTGCCCCGTCTCGAAGGCCTGGGCGAAGTTGCCCCACTGCGGGTCCGTCGGCCAGGTGAGGCCGGTCGGATTCACGTCCGCCGGCTGCAGCGCCGCCGAGAGCATGTTGACCAGCGGGATGACGGTCAGCACGAGCACGACGATCAGGACGACGCGGCCGATGACGACCTCGGACTTGGTGACGATCATCGGTCGCTCACTCTCGAGAGGCGCTGGAGGGGGAGGACGCAGGCGAGCACGAGCACCATCAGCACGATCCCGAAGGCGGAGGCGAGCCCCACGTCGCTCTGCGTGAAGCCGATCCGGTAGATCGAGATGCCGGGGACCAGGGTCGAGCGGCCCGGCCCGCCGAGCGTGGTCGTGTAGATGATGTCGAAGCTGCTCAGCGCTGCGATCACGGTGATCGTGGTGAGCACCGAGATCTCCTGGCGCAGGCCCGGGACCGTGATGGTGAAGAACTCCCGCAGCCACGTGCCGCCGTCGAGACGGATGGCCTCGTAGAGCGAGACGTCGATCTTGCCGATGCCGGTGAGGAAGAGGACCGTGCAGAGCCCGGTGAGCACCCACGAGCCGATCAGGCCGACGGCGGGGAGGGCGGTCTGGAAGTCGCCCAGCCACGGCCGCGCGAGCGAGCCGAGCCCGACGGCCTGCAGGATCTGGTTGACCGCTCCGGTCTGCGAGTACATCCACGACCAGGCGATGCCGGCCGCGGCGAGCGGGATGATCTGCGGCAGGAAGAGGATCGTCTGCGACACGCTCGAGAAGACGCCGGGGCGCATCGAGCGCAGCAGGCTCGCGAGGACCAGGCCCGCCGAGACCGGGATCACCGTGAAGTAGAGGATCAGCACGAAGGCGTTGCCGATCGAGCCGAGCAGGTCGGGATCGGTGAACACGCGGAGGTAGTTCGCGAAGCCCACCCACTCGGAGGGGCCGACGCCGTTCCACTTGTAGAACGAGTACTGCACCCCGGTGATCAGCGGATAGATGACGAACGCGATGTAGACGAGCAGGGCCGGCACGACGAAGAGCCAGCCGACGAGGGTCGCCCGCCGCGCCGCAGTGCTCCTGCGGCGCGGCGTCCCGCTCCGGCCCCCGCGGTCGACGGCGCTCGAGACGAGAGGGCCGGCCGCGGTCATCCGGCGAGTTCCTTCGCGTAGAACTCCTGCACGGCCGTGACGAAGTCCTGGCCGGAGATCTGGCTGGTCACCAGCAGCTGCGACTCCGGGATGATCGCGCCCGCGTAGATGCCCGCGGTCGCGTTCGACATGAAGTCGACCTGGCCGTCCTCCGCGCCGATCTGCGCCGACATGGCGAGCGCCTGCTCGAGCAGCGAGCCCGACTCGACCTCGGGGAGCGCCTGGGCCGGGTCGCCGCCGGGAGCGGCACCGGTCACGTCGACGACGATCTGGCGCGCGGCCTCGTTCGTGTGGATCCAGTTGAGGAAGAAGACGATCTCGTTGAGGTGCGACGACTTCGCGGCGACCGAGAACGAGTTGGCGGCGCCCATGGCCACGTGGCTCCCGCCCTCCTCGGCCGGGGGCACCAGGAAGAAGTCGACGCCGTCGCCCATCTTGGTCTGCGTGTCGGCGGCCGCCCAGTTGCCGTTGAAGGCGAACAGGCCCTCGCCGCCCTGGAAGCGGCTGACGAAGGAGGAGTAGTCGATCGCGTTGATGTCCGAGGGGAAGTAGCCCGCGTCGGCCCAGGTGCGGACGAGCTCCGCACCCTTCACGTTGCCGTCGGTCTCGTAGGTGGCGCCGGGGACCGTGAAGATCCAGTCGGCCATCTCCTGCTTGTCGGCGTACTGGTTCATCGCCGCCTGCACGACGAAGTTGACCACTCCGTCCTTGTCGCCGGCCATGATCGGCAGGACGCCGCCGGCCTTCGCCTTCGCGAGGTCCTCCTCGAACTCGGCGAGCGTGGTCGGCGGGGCGTCGATCCCGAGCTGCTTCGCGAGCTCGAGGTTCATGTAGATGCCGGTGACGCTGTAGCCCAGGCCCAGCTGGTAGAGCGAGCCCTTCCCGCGGACGCCGTCGGAGTCGACGCGGAGCGGGGCGAGCTGCGAGGCCGACCAGGCGTCCCAGCCGTAGGCGTCGAACCACGGGTCGAGGTTCGCGAGCAGGCCGTCCTTGACGGTGTCGCCGATGGTGGGGAGGCGGATGAGGTCCGGGGCGTGTCGCTCGCGAGCAGCTTCGGCGAGTTGGCGGTGAGGTTCGCGAAGGTGTCGCGGTTGATGGTGAAGGTGACGTTCGGGAACTGCTTGGTGAACTCCTCCGTCAGCTTGTCGGTGACGGGGAAGCCGGTCTCGTCGGCGATGACGAGCTCGACGGAGTCGCTGGTGAGCTCGGTGCTCACGTCGACCGAGGAGCTCGCGGCCGGAGCGCTCGAGCCTCCGGGCGCGCAGGCGGCGAGGGTGAACAGGGCCGCGACCGAGCCGGCGCCGACCAGGACGGTCCTGCGGCCGATCGGCGCGCCGGGGGTGGGGAAAGACATGCGGTGACTCCTTCGTCGTGGGTGCAGGTGCTGCTGGTGCCCGGCCGCCCGGAGGGGCTCGAGCCGCGGCTCCGGACGGCCGCCTGAAACCTTTGAGCGGGGGACTAAAAGGTTTCAGGTGTGGATATAGTCTGTGCACACGGAAGACTTGTCAAGGGCGACGGCGGGAGGCGGCGGGCATGGCGAAGAAGCGCGTGACGCTCGCCGACGTGGCCCGCGAGGCCGGGCTGTCGATCTCGGCCGCGTCGATGATCCTGAACGGGAAGCCCGAGACCGGACTGTCGAAGGACGCCCACGAGCGGGTGTTCGCCGCCGCCGAGGCGCTGCACTACCGGCCCAACGTCGCCGCCCGCGGGCTCCGCACCGACAAGACCCGCACGATCGGCTTCATCTCGGACCAGATCGCGACCACGCGCTTCGCCGGCGGCCTGATCAAGGGCGCGCTCACGGCGGCCGAGGCGGCCCGGCACGTCGTCCTGCTCCTCGAGACCGGCGGCGATCCGGCGCGCGAGGCCGAGGCCGTCGACGCGGTGCTCGACCGCCAGGTCGACGGCATCATCTTCGCCTCGATGCGCTCCCGCGAGTTCTACGTGCCGGAGTTGCCCGCCTCCACCTCCGTGGTGATGCTCAACGCGACGAACTCGCAGCACCCGGCGTCGATCCTGCCCGACGAGTACGCGGGCGGGCGCGCCGCGGTGGAGCTGCTGCACGCGCACGGCTACCGCGACGGGATCGCGCTCATCGGGCAGAACGACGAGGTCGAGCGCGACCGCTTCCGCTCGGCGACGGTGGCCGAGCGCGTCGCCGGAATCCGCGACGCCATGACCGAGAAGGGGCTCGCGTTCGTCGCCGAGGAGTCGATCCCCGACTGGGAGCCCGAGCACGGCCACCGCGCGGTCGCCGACCTGCTGGCGCGGCGCGACGACATCCGTCTCCTGCTCTGCCTCAACGACCGGATGGCGTTCGGGGCCTACCAGGCGGTCGCGGAGGCGGGGCTCTCGATCCCGGGCGACGTCGCCGTGGTGTCGTTCGACGACGACGAGCTGGCCGCCTACCTCCGCCCCGGGCTGACGACCGTGGCGCTGCCGCACGAGGAGATGGGCCGCCGGGCGGTCGAGCTGCTGCTCAGCGGCGCTCCGGGAGAGCGGGTGCTGGTTCCGATGCCGCTGGTGGAGCGGGCGTCGACGCGGCGGGTCTGACGGGGCGGGGCCAGGGCCGGGCTGATCGGGGACGGCGGGCGGGCCCGGTGGAGTCGGGCCAGCCGCCTCAGCCGGCCGAGCGGATCCCTCCGGTCGGACCCCAGGCGACTCCGGCGCCGCCCGCGTCGCCCTGGTAGTCGTCGGGCGAGAGGGTCATGCCGCTCGCGATGAAGTCGGCGGTCGCCGCGCAGTCCGTGACGACGACGTCGCCGTCGGAGCGCGCGAGCCCGTAGAGGCAGACGGACTCGTCGGCGAGCTCCGCGGCCGAGAAGGAGTCGAGGCTGAGGGTGGCGAAGTAGTCGACTCCGGCGATGCTGCCCAGGTAGCGCGTCGGCCCCCAGTGGAAGACGCGGAGGCTCGCGAGGGTCGACAGCGGGCGCGTGGCGACGTCGTCGGGGACGGCCCAGGGCTCGGTGAAGACCTCCAGAGACGGGCGAGGGGCCAGCGCGACGGAGGCGGCCGTGCCGAGGGCGGCGAGCCCGACCACGGCGACGAGCGCCGCGATCACCCCGAGGCGGCGACGCGGGCGGGGCGGGGCGGAGGTGCGGGAGTCGGCGTCGTCGCCTCCGGTGGTCTCGCTGCGCTCGCCCCAGCCGGGCGCCGCGTCCCGGCCGGGTTCGCCTCGGCCCGACTCGTGCCGGCCGGTCTCGTCCCCACCGGTCCGGTCGCGGCGCGTCCCGCCCGGGCCGCTCGCCGCCGCGCGGCCGATCCGGCCTTGTGCCGCTGCGGGTCCGGCGGGCACGGCCAGACCCACGACCGCGGCGTCGAGCGCCTCCTCCCGCTCGCGGAGCTGCGCGCGCAGCAGTGCCAGCTCCTCGAGCGCCGCGGGGTCCGCCTCCGCGCTGAACGCCCGGCGCTCGAGCGCGGCCCGCTGCCTCCGCTCCTCCGGCGACGCCCCGTCGCGGCGCCGCTGCAGGGCGGCCCGGCCGCGACCGCGACCGCCCAGGGCTGCATCGAGCGCCGCCTCCGTCGCGGGATCGAGGTCGTCGAGCAGCCGCGCCGCGCGTGCCGGCGTGACCGCGATGCCGACGGACGCCGGCACGTCAGGCCCGGTCGCGGACGGCGCGCGCCAGCGACTCGAGGCGCTCCCGGTACTCCGGCCACCACTCCTCCGGCACCGGCGGGAGGTTGTCGCCGGGCGTCCGGAGCCCGACCCGCCCGTCGATCAGCTCGCGGACGATGTCGGCGTGGCCGGCGTGCCGGTGCGTCTCCGCGGTGATGTGGACGAGGATCCGGTGCAGCGTCACGTCGCGGTTCGTCCACCAGGGGACCTGCCCGGGAGCGTCGAGCGGGAGGGCCGCGACCGTCGCGTCGGAGTGGGCCCACACGCGGCGGTACAGCGCGACGACGTCGGCCGGGGACTCGTCGGCCGTCGCCCACATGTCCGAGTTCGGCTCCGACTCGTCCTCCATCCACGGCATCGGCTCCGGGAACGGCCGCCCGAACACGGCGCCGAGGTAGCCCGCCTCGGTGCCCGCCACATGCTTCACCAGGCCGAGCAGGTTCGTGCCCGTCGAGACCAGCGGCCGCCGCACGTCGTACTCGTCGAGCCCGTCGAGCTTCTGCAGCAGGGCGTCGCGCCCCTCCTGCAGGTAGCGGAGGAGGGTCTGCTTCGCGTCGTCGCTCATCCCCCCAGCCTGCCGCGCCCGTCCGAGCCGCGCCAGAGCGGTGCCGGAGCGGTGCCGGAGCCGCGCCGTGCTCAGACCGCAGGAAGGATCGCCCCACGGGCACCGGGATCCTCGGATCCACGGGCCGCGCGAGCGATCCCTCCTGCGGTGTGGACGGGGTCAGGCCGGGACGCCCGCTCCCGCCCGCTGAACCCGGGTGCCGACGAGGCGCTGCGAGGAGGCGTCGACAGCGGCGGCCGGGCCGACCAGCTCGAGCGCCGCCTCCGTCTCGCGCGTCGCGCAGTCCGGGCCCACCCACAGCTCGACGCGGCCGGGCTCGACGATCCGCACGCCCTCGCGTCCGGTGAAGGCCAGGCGCGCGGCCGGGACCTCGAAGCGGACCTCCGCCTCCTCGCCGGGCTCGAGCGCGACCCGCGCGTAGCCGAGCAGCTGCGCCACCGGCCGGGTCACGCTCGCGAACACGTCGCGGGCGTACAGCTGCACCAGGTCGGTGCCCGCCCGCTCGCCCGTGTTGCGCACGCGCACGGTCGCCGTGAAGGAGCCGTCCGTCGGGGCGGACTCCTCGACCGCCAGCTCCGTCCGGGCGAAGGCCGTGTACGAGAGGCCGTGGCCGAACGGCCGCACCGGCGTGCTGTCGGCGGAGGTCACGTCCGACGGCCCGCCGAGGATCGGGTGCAGGTACGAGAACGGCTGCGCCCCGGCCGAGCGCGGCAGCGAGACCGGCAGGTGGCCGGAGGGGTCGACCCGTCCCGAGACGACGCCCGCGATCGCGCCGGCGCCCTCCTCCCCCGGGAAGAACGCCTGCAGCACGGCGGCGGGAGCCGACGGCCCGTCGAGCGCCCAGCCCACGGCGTAGGGGCGGCCGGTCAGCAGCACGAGCACGACCGGGGTCCCGGTCGCCACGACGGCCTCGACCAGCTCGCGCTGGCGGCCCGGGAGCTCGAGGCTCTCGACGTCGTTGCCCTCGCCGACCGTGCCACGGCCGAACAGGCCCGCCCGGTCGCCGACGACCACGATCGCCACATCGGAGTCGGCGGCCGCCCGGACCGCCTCGGCGATCCCGGAGGCGTCGTCCCCCTCGACCGAGCAGCCCTCGGCGAGCAGCAGCTCGGCCGAGCCGAACTCGCCGGCCAGCGCGTCCGCGACCGTCGGGATCTCGAAGCCCAGCGGCACGCCCGGGTGGTGCGCCAGCACGTGGTTGGCGAAGGAGTAGCAGCCCATGAGCGCGGGCGCGCTGTCGGCGTTGGGGCCGATGAGCGCGAGGCGGCGCGGCGCAGCGAGCGGCAGGACGCCGTCGTTGGCGAGCAGCACCACCGACTCCTCGGCCAGGCGGCGGGCGATGTCGCGGTGGGCCGGCGAGTCGAGGTCGATCGACTCGGGGGCGTCGTCGAAGCGCGCGTCGAGCAGTCCGAGCCGCTCCTTCTGCGCGAGCACCCGCAGCACGGCCCGGTCGACCAGCGCCTCGTCGGCCGCCCCGGCCCGGATGCGCGCGGCCAGCGGCGCGAGGAACGCGTCGCCCGTGGGCAGCTCCACGTCGATCCCCGCGGCGAGCGCCAGCTCGGCCGCCTCGCCCAGGTCGGCGGCGACCGCGTGCATGAGGTGGAGGAACGCGACCGAGAAGTAGTCGGCGACGACCACGCCGTCGAAGCCCCAGCGCTCGCGCAGCACGCCCGTGAGGTAGGCGGGCGTCGCTCCGACCGGGTCCCCGTCGATCTCGGCGTAGGAGTTCATCACCGAGCGGGCGCCCCCGTCGCGGATCGCCATCTCGAACGGCGGCAGCAGCACGTCCGCGATCTCGCGCGGTCCGGCGTGCACCGGCGCGTGGTTGCGGCCGCCGCGGGAGGCGGAGTAGCCGATGAAGTGCTTCAGCGTCGCGTCGACGCCGGTGGACTGCAGCCCCTGCACGTACGCGGTGCCGATCGTGCCGACCACGTACGGGTCCTCGGCGATGCACTCGTCGACCCGGCCCCAGCGGGGGTCGCGGATCACGTCGAGCACGGGCGCCAGGCCCTGGTGGATCCCGAGCTCGCGCATCGAACCGCCGATCACGGCGCCGAGCTCGGCCACGAGCTCCGGGTCGAAGGAGGCGCCCCAGGCGAGCGGAGTCGGGAACGTCGCGGCCTGCCAGGCGGCGAGCCCGGTCAGGCACTCCTCGTGGACGATCGCCGGGATGCCCAGCCGCGTCTCCTCGACGAGTCGGCGCTGCTCCGCCCACAGCCACTGAGCGCGCTCGAGCGGATCGACGGGGCGCGTGCCGTAGACGCGGGTCAGCTGGCCGATCCCCTCGCGGGTCGCCTCGGCGTACCCGGTCGAGGTGGCCATCTCGCCGGCGAGCGGGGCGACGACCTCGCCGCCCTGGTCGACCCAGTAGCCGACCAGCTGGGAGAGCTTCTCCTCCAGCGTCATCCGGCCCAGCAGCTCGGTGGTGCGGGCGGACGGGGCCTGGGGATCCTCTGGTGCGTGCGGTGCGGTCACGGTGCGACCCTCTCTGCGGGTGGGGCGACGGGTGCGGACGGGACGGGGGACGCGGCGGACGGGCGGAGCGATCCGCTCATCCCTTCACCGCCCCCGTCAGCCCGCCGACGATGCGGCGCTCGAAGACGCTGAAGAAGATCAGCGCCGGGATCATCGACAGCGACACGAAGGCGAGCACCTTCGCCGTGTCGACCGAGTACTGCGACGAGAACGCCTGGACTCCGAGCGGGAGCGTGAAGGTGGACTCGTTGTTGAGGATGAACAGGGGCAGCAAGTAGCTGTTCCAGCTCGCGATGAACGCGAGGATCCCCGTGGTGATCACGCCGGGCATCGCCAGGCGCACGACCATCCGGAAGAAGAAGCCGATCCGGCTGCAGCCGTCGATGAAGGCCGCCTCCTGGATCTCGTCCGGGATCGCGCGGAGGAACGGCACCAGGATGATGATCGTGGTCGGCAGGCCGAACGCGATCTGCGGCAGCACCACTCCGGCGAGCGAGTTCATCAGGCCGAGGCTCTTGATCACCAGGTAGAGAGGAGTGATCGCCACGGTCATCGGGAACATCAGGCCGGCGGCGAAGAGCGCGTAGAACACGCCGCGTCCGGTGAAGTCGTAGCGGGCCAGGACGTAGCTCGCCATCAGGCCGAGCACGACCACGCCGAGCGTCGTCGCGAGGCCGGCGATGGTGGAGTTGCCGACCTCCTGCCAGAAGACGCCGCCGGTGATCACGTCGAGGTAGTTCTGCACGTTCCACGGCGAGGGCAGGCCCGCCGGGTCGGTGGTGATCTGCGCGTTCGTGCGGAAGCCGCCGAGGATGATGTACGCCACCGGGGCGAGCATCAGCGCGATCACGACGATCGCCACGACGTAGGCGATCGTGGTGCCGCGGCCCAGGGGCTGCCGGCGCCGCTTCACCGCGAGAGGCCGAGGGGTCTCCGGAGTGATCGGCGGGGCCGTCATCGTCGTGCCGGTCATCGCTTGTCTCCCGTCAGTGCGCCCGCCGTGTCGCGCCGGAGCACGAAGCGCTGGTAGAGCAGCGCCACCACGAGCGAGATCAGGAACAGGACCACCGCGACGGCGTTCCCGTACCCGTAGTTGCCGGCGTTGCGGCCGTTGGTGACCAGGTAGATCGCCATGGTCGAGGTGCCCGCGGTCGAGGACACGTACTGGCCCCAGATGATGTAGACGAGGTCGAACAGCTGCAGTGCGCCGATGATCGACAGGAACGCCCAGATCCGCAGGGTCGGCGCGAGCAGGGGCAGAGTGATCCGCCGCTGCACCTGCCAGTAGGAGGCGCCGTCGATGGCCGCGGCCTCGGACAGCTCCTCGGGGATGCCCTGCAGACCCGCGAGGAAGAGGATCACGGCGAAGCCGATGTACTTCCACGTGATGATCAGCATCAGCGTCCAGATCGCGATCGCCGGATCCGAGAGCCAGTCCTGCTTCAGCGCGCCGAGGCCGACCTTCTCGAGCAGGCCGTTGACCGCGCCGCTGGTCTGGAGCATCAGGCTCCAGCCGGTGCCGACGACGACCTCCGAGATCACGTACGGCACGAAGATCAGGACGCGGATGATCGACTGCCCGCGCAGCTTGCGGTTCAGCAGCAGCGCCAGGAGGATCGCGACCGGCCCCTGGAGCACGAGCGAGAGCACCACGATGATGCCGTTGTGCGCGAGGGCGTCGTGGAAGGTGGGGTCCTGCAGGATCGTCAGGTAGTTGCGGAAGCCGACGAAGTCCGTCGGCACTCCGTAGCCCTGCCAGCTGAAGAAGCCGTAGTAGGCCGCCATCACGACCGGGAAGATCACGAAGGCGAGGAAGACGATCAGCGCCGGGCCGACCAGGAGCGCGATCTCGAAGCGCCCCGCCCAGCCCACGCTGCGGCGGCGCCGGCGCACCGGAGGCGTCGAGGTGACGCCTCCGGTGCGCGCGGTCCCGCGGGGCTCATCCACTCCGAGGAGCGGGCTCTCGCGGAGTGCCATGGTGGCTAGGCCTTCGCCGCGGCGGCGTTGACGGCCTCGACCAGCTGCTCGGGGTCGCTCTTGCCGGCCAGCAGGTCGACGACTCCGACGTTCAGCGCGTTGCCGACGTTGAGGCCGTAGACGGTGTCGAGCCACTGCGAGACGTACGGGGCCGAGTTGTAGGCCTCGAGGATCTGCTGCAGGTACGGCTCGGTGACCGCCTCCTGCGCCACGGTGTTCACCGGGGGCGCGTTGAAGGCCGCGTAGTACTCCTTCTGCACGTCGGAGGTGGCCAGGTAGTTGAGGAAGTCGACGCACTCGTCGGGAGCGCCCGCGGAGCAGGAGTAGCCGTCGACACCGCCCATGATCGCGCCGGCTTCGCCGTCGCCGCCGTCGATCTCGGGGAAGGGGAACCAGCCCAGGTCGGGCAGCGGCTTCTCGTCGGGGGTGAGGGAGGCGATCACGCCCGGGTCCCACGCGCCCATGAGCTCCATCGACGCCTGGTGGTTGGCGAGGAGTCCGGCCGAGCTGCCCGCGCCCTGCTGGGCGGCGGTCGTGAGGAAGCCCTCGTTGAACGGCTCGGTGGCCGCGAAGTCCTGCAGGTCCTCGCCCGCGCGGACCCAGCAGTCGTCCGAGAAGTCCTTGGTGTCGGCCGCCTCGGCCATGGTGTCGGCGCTGCACTCGCGGAGCGCGAAGAAGTAGTACCAGTGCGCGGCGGGCCAGGCGTCCTTCGCGCCGAGCGCGACGGCCTGGGCTCCGCTGCCCTTGATCTTCGTGATCGCCGAGTCGAGCTCGTCGATGGTCTTCGGCGTCTCGGTGACGCCCGCCGCCGTGAAGAGGTCCTGGCTGTAGAACAGGCCGCCCGGGAGGACGGCGACCGGCATCGCCCAGACCTTGTCGTCGAGCGTGTTCGCCGAGAACGAGCCCTCGGGGATCTCGCTGCGCGCCTGGTCCGAGATGCCGTCGGTGAGGTCCTTCAGCTGTCCGCCCGCGACCATGGCGGCGAGCTTGCCGCCTCCGCGCTGGAGGAAGACGTCGGGGGCGTCGCCCGAGTTGAGCGCCGTCTGGAGCTTGCCGTCGAGGTCCTCGTTCTGGATGGCCTGCGACTCGATGGTCACTCCGGGGTTCGCGGCCTCGAAGTCCGCGATCGTCTTGTCCCAGAACTCCTGGCCGGGGCCCGTGGTCGAGTTCTGCCAGAGGGTCATCGCGACGGTGCCGTCGCTCGATCCCGAGTCCTGGGCCGAGCAGCCGGTGAGGGCCGCGACCGTGCCGAGCAGGGCTGCTGTCGCCACTGCGATCTTCCTGAACTTCATCGTCCAACCGTTCTCTTCATCGAGGGCGCCGCCTGGTGCACCGGCGCCGTGGGGGTTCCCGCCTTCGCGGGTGGAGTCAGTGTCCGCAGTGCTTGCGAAAGTGGTCAAACGTTTTCGAAATGGTTTTCGAAGCACGGGTTACAGTCGGCCACATGACCACCCGACCGACCATCCACGACGTCGCCGCTGCCGCCGGCGTCTCGGTGGCGACGGTGTCCAAGGCCGTGAACGGCCGGTACGGCATCGCCCCCTCCACCGCCACCCGCGTGCTCGAGGTCGTGCGCGAGCTCGGCTACGAGTCGAGCCTCGTCGCGAGCAGCATGCGCTCCCGGCGCACGGGCGTGATCGGCGTGCTCGTCGCGGGGTTCGAGCCGTTCAGCGCCGAGATCCTGAAGGGCGTGGGGTCGGTGCTGGCGGAGTCGCGGTTCGACCTGCTCGCCTACTCCGGCTCCCACGAGGGCGAGCAGGAGGGCTGGGAGAGGCGCTCGCTCAGCCGGCTCAGCGGCACCCTCATCGACGGGGCGATCATGGTGACGCCGAGCGTGGTGAGCGCCCCCTCCGACATCCCGCTCGTCGCCGTGGACCCGCACACCGGCCGCGCCGACCTGCCGACCGTCGAGTCCGACAACTTCGGCGGCGCCCTGCTCGCCACCCGCCACCTCGTCGCCCTCGGGCACCGCCGCATCGGCTTCGTCGCGGGCCGCGGCGACCTGCGCTCGGCGAGGCTGCGCGAGGCCGGCTACCGGGCGGCGCTGGCGGAGGCCGGCATCGCCTTCGACGAGCGCCTGCTGCGGGTGGGCAACTACCACCGCGACACCGCCCGGCGGCCCGCCTCCTCGCTCCTGTCGCTGCCCGACCGGCCGACCGCGGTCTTCGCCGCCAACGACGTCTCGGCGCTCGCGATCATCGAGACCGCCGCGCACCTGGGCCTCGCCGTGCCCCACGACCTGTCGGTGATCGGCTTCGACGACGTGCCCGAGGCCGCGCGCTTCGATCCGCCGCTGACCACCGTCCGCCAGCCGATGCAGACGCTCGGAGCGACCGCCGCCGAGATGCTGATCGCCCTGATGGCCGGGCGCGAGCCGCGCTCGCTGCACGTGCAGCTGCCGACGCAGCTCGTCCGCCGCGCGACGACGGGACCGCCGGCATGAGCGGCGACGGGACCGCCGGCACGGGCGACGAGCTGGAGGACGACGGCCCGACCGCCGTGCACGCCGCCCTCTTCGACGCGCTGGAGCTGGTGGACCTGCCCGCGCTCGAGGCGCTGCTCGACGAGCGCTTCGTGATCGAGCACCCGACCGGCCTGGTGCAGTCGCGGGAGGAGTGGCTCGCCGACATCGACGAGGCGCGCAAGGAGTACCACGAGATCGACCACGTCGAGAGCGCCCTCTCGGGCGGCGCCGCGCACCCGGTGCTCACCTCCCGCACCATCACCGAGGCGACCATCGGCCGCCTGCACGCGACCTGGCGGCTCCAGCTGACGAGCCGCCTCGTCCGCCGCGACGAGGGGTGGGTGATCACGCGGACCGTGGTGACGAGCTGGTGAGGCCGGCGGACCGGCGCGTCCGCGACCGGCCGCGGGCGCGGCGGGCAGGATCGACACCGTGCTCCTCCAGGTCGTGACCCGCTCCGCCCGCCCGGCCGCCGAGATGTTCGACCGGGCGCGCGACATCGATCTGCACACCGCCTCGCAGGCCGGCGCTCGCGAGCGCGCGGTGTCCGGGATGACCACCGGGCTGATCGGGCTCGGCGAGCACGTGACCTGGAGCGCCCGGCACTTCGGCGTCCCGCTCCGGCTGACCAGCACCGTCACCGCGCTCGACGCCCCGCACTCCTTCGTCGACGAGCAGACCCGCGGTCCCTTCGCGACCTTCCGGCACGAGCACCGCTTCGAGTCCGACGGCTCCGGCTCCGGCTCCGTGATGATCGACCGGCTCGAGTACTCCGCCCCGCTCGGCGTCCTCGGGCGGATCGCGGAGCGGCTGGTGCTCGACCGGCACCTGCGGCGGCTGCTGGAGGAGCGCGGCGCGTTCCTCGCGGGGGGCGACCGGTGAGGCTCCTGATCCGGACCCTGCTGACGCTCGTCGCCGTCGCCGGGGTCCTCTCGCTCGCGACGACCTCGGTCCTGTTCGCCCTGTCCTCCCTCGACACCGGCCGGGACGCCGGCGAGCTGCTCCTCCCGCTGGCCCGAGCGCTTCTGGCGACCGCCGTGACGGCGGCCGTCGGCGGGCTCCCCTACTCCGCGGGACGGGGTCGCGCGCCCTGGCCGGTCCTCTGGCCGGCCTCCACGGTCTGCATCCTCGCGATCGCCTGGATCGTGGTCTCGATCGCGGCGTGGACCGACGCGGGCGACGGGACGGACGCCGTCGTCGCGCTGCTGACCGTGGCGCCCGCCGCCTGCTGCTCGATCGCCGCGGTGCCGGTGACCGAGCTCGTCCTCCGGGTGGGAACCCGCAGGATCGGCGCCCGTTAGGGGATCCGTCCCCGCCGCTTGACGTTGACGCTGCGTCAACCCGTACCGTCGCTTCCATCGCCGCCGGAGTCACCGACGACGCGGAGACGGAGGGCACTGTGGAGCAGGAGTGGTCCGTGCACGAGGTGGCGCGGCTGGCCGGCACGACCAGCAGGACGCTGCGGCACTACGGGGCCGAGGGGTTGCTGCCGCCGAGCCGGGTGGGCGCGAACGGCTACCGCTACTACGACGCCGCCGCGCTCGTGACGCTGCAGCGGATCCTGCTGCTGCGCGACCTCGGTCTCGGGCTGCCCGAGATCGGGCGGATCCTGCGGCGCGACGCGGAGCCGGTGGCCGCTCTCGAGCGGCACCTCGACGTGCTCCAGGAGGAGCGCCGACGGCTCGACCGCCGCATCCGCGCGGTCACCGGGACGATCACCACGATGAGAGAAGGGAACGGGCCGATGGCCGAGGAGATGTTCGACGGGTTCGACCACGCGGAGCACCGCGAGGAGGTGGAGCGTCGCTGGGGTGCCCCGGCGTACGCCGTCGGCGACCGCTGGTGGCGCTCGATGAGCGCGGAGGACCGCGAGCAGTGGCAGCGGCGGCAGGCGGACCTCGCCGACGCGTGGACCGCCGCGGCGGCGAGCGGTGCGGATCCGACCGGGGAGGAGGCGCTCGCGCTGGCCGAGCGGCACCGCGCCTGGCTCGCCGAGGTGCCGGGCACGCCCCGCGACGCGACCGGCGGCCCGAGCGACGAGTACCTGCTCGGGCTCGGCGAGATGTACGTCGACGACGAGCGGTTCTCGGCGCACTACGGCGGAGTCGCCGGCGCCCGGTTCGTCCGCGACGCGCTGCGGGCGCTGGTCGAGCGGCGGGGATGACGGGACGCCGGGGCGGGGCTGCGGACCTCGCGGTGCCGTCGACGCTGGAGAACCGCGCGCACCGGGCGCCCGGGTGCCAGAATCGGTCCGTGGGGATGAGCGGAGCACGGATCTCGGTCGCGGTCACGGCGCTGGCGGGCGCGCTGCTGCTCTCCGGCTGCACCGGAGGTGAGCCGACCACCGGGCCGTCGGCACCGGCGGACGCCGCGCCGGCCACGTCGTCGGCGACGCCCTCCTCCGAGGAGTCGTCGCTCAGCGCTTTCGAGCAGCAGCTCCCCCTCTCGGGGGACTTCGTCAGCCAGCAGACCGGGACGACCGGCTCGGTGCGGATCGAGCGCCGGACGGACGGATCGACGTGGGCGGTCCTCACCGGCTTCTCGACCGGCGACGCCTCCGACCTCCGGCTGTCCCTGAAGGAGGGTGCGCTCGAGCAGGACGAATCCGGCGACTGGGTCGACACCGCCGGCTACTCCTTCGAGATCGCCGCGCTGGACCCGGACCGTCCCGACCAGGAGATCCCGATCCCGGGCGCTGCGACGATGCCGGAGATCCGCACGCTCACCGTGATGGACTACCAGGGGCCCGACTACCCGTCGCTCGGCTCCGTCGCCCTCGCGCCGTAGACCGCAGCGGAACGGCAGGATCTCCTCATGGGACGCATCCGATCAGCAGTCCGGGCTGGGACGAGGACACCGACCGGGGACCTGCGCCCGACCCCGACCGCGGCCGGTACTCCCGGGACGACGGGGCGAGGTTCACCGCGATCACGCTCACCTGCCTGTCGGTCCTCCCCGCGATCGTCCTCACGGCCGCGTTCCTCCTCGTGCGGCTCCCTCCGCTGGACCGCGACGACCAGCCCGACTGGACGGCCCCGAGCGCGGACGTCCTTGCTCCGTGGCTGCTGCTGTTCCCGCTCCCGCCGCTGGTCACAGGGCTGCTCGCCCGTCTGGTCGGCGGGCGGGACTCCTTCCACGGGTTCCTGCCCTCAGCCGCGGTCTGCCTCGTGGTGATGGCGCCGTTCCTCGGGCTCTCGGCCCTGTCGCTCCTCGGCTAGGCGCTGCCGCCCGGGAGCATCAGCATCGCGAATCCGGCGGTCGCAGCGGCCAGGACGACGCTGATCGGAACGGACCAGCGGGGCCGGTAGGCGCCGATGACGAGGGCGGCGAAGGCGAGGACCGCGCCCACTCCCACGACGGCGGACCACTGGAGGAAGGGCCACGCCGGCCCGGCGAGGCAGTCGATCGGCGGATCCTGGACCTCGAGGAATGTGCTGCGGTAGGTGCTCGCGCAGCCGGCGAGGAGCAGTCCGCTGACGGCGGCGCCGAGCCCGGCGAGCACACCGGCGACCACCCCTCCGATCGTCCCGACGAGGGCGAGCAGCGCCGCGACCGGCTCCGCGGCGGCCGTGCGACCGGGGCCTCCGGGCCGTCCGCCCCTCACGCCTGCAGGACCACCGCGCCGTAGTGCGTGCCCGCGCCCGTGCCCACCAGCAGCACCGACTCCCCCGGCTGCACGTCCGAGCGGTGCAGGGCCAGCGGGATCGCGCTGCCGATCGTGTTGCCGACCTCGCCGAGCGTGATCGTCATCCGGTCGCGACCCCAGAGGCGGGCCATGCCCTCGAGCCCGGCCGCGCTGGTCTGGTGCGGGACCACCCGGTCGATGCCGGGGAGCCCGCTCGAGAGGCCGGGCCGCACCTCCTCGAGGAACGCCGGGAAGTGCCGCAATGCGTCGACGAGCAGCGCCTTGCCCTGCATGTCGAAGCGGAAGTCGGCGAGCCGGTCGGGCGCCTCCTCGATGCGGATCCGCGAGCCGAAGCCGCGCAGCTCCGCGTGGCGCACACCGCTCGGGCGGGTGCGGAAGTGCGTGGTGACCAGGCCCTGGCCCGGAGTCTCGGCGCGGCCGATCACGACGGCGGCGGCCGCGTCGCCGAAGAGCAGGGCGCTCTCGGGCTGGCCCGGGTCGATGCCGCGGCTGCCGCAGTCGGTCGAGACGATGAGCACGGTGTCGGCGCGACCCGTGGCGAGGAGGAATCCCGCCTCCTGCAGAGCGAGAAGGAACGACAGGCACGTGGCGCCGACGCTGTACGCCGAGACGTCGTCAAGGCCGAGTCCCGCCGCGAGCAGTGCGCCTCCGTCCGGGATCGCCTGCAGCTGAGTGCCCGAGGCGTTGAGCACCACGTCGACCGTGTCGAGTCCGGCCGCCGCGAGCGCCCGGCGGGCGGCGAGCAGGCCGAGCTCCAGCGGGTCCTCGTCGTCGGTGACCCAGTGGCGGGTGCGCACGCCGGAGCGGCGTTCTGCCTCCTCGGCGGGCAGGCCGCAGAGCGCGGCGACCTCGGCGGTCGTGACGATCCGCTCGGGCAGCGCTTCGCCCGTGCCGAGGACGCGGAGCGGGAGGAGGTCGGGCACGCGGGCCCCTTCCTGCCCCGGGACGTGCGGAGCGAATCCCTGTATAGCGCGCCTCTGCACTTCTGCGTGCCGTGTCGGCGCGGTTTGACGGCACGGGCCCCCGCCGACACCATGGTTCCGGAGCGGGGGACGGATGGACGCGCGCGGATTCTGGGTGGTCGTGCCCTTCCTCGACGAGGAGAAGCTGCTCGGCGGCACCCTCGACGCGCTCGCCCGCCAGACCGATCCGGACTTCACCCTCCTGCTCGTCGACAACGGCAGCACCGACGGCTCGCGCGCCGTGATCGAGGAGTTCCGCCGCCGGTGCCCGGAACGGCAGGTCGCCGTGATCGACGAGGCGCAGAAGGGCACGGGAGCCGCCTCCGACACCGGCTTCCGCCACGCGATCGCCGAGGGCGCGACGGCCGTCGCCCGCACCGACGCCGACTGCCTGCCGAGCGCCGACTGGGTGGCGCGCCTCAAGGCCGACCTCCGCGGCGGCGCCCGCTTCGTCGGCGGCCGCCTGTCCCCGCGGCGGGACGAAGCCGTCTACCGCTGGTACGACGGCGTGCTCGGCACCGCGCTGATCCGCCTGATGGAGCACGCGCCGGCCGTCTTCTACCGCCGCCCCGGCCAGCGGTACCGGATGTTCATGGCCGCCGGCTGCAACCTCGCGATCGACGCCGCGCTGTACCTCCAGGTCGACGGCTTCCCGCGCTCGAGCATCGACGACACCGACGAGGACCTGGAGCTGCACCTCAAGGTCTGCCAGGTGATCGGGCGGAGCGAGGCGCTGCTCGACAAGCACGCGGTCGTGCTGATGTCGATCCGGAAGGGCAAGGCGCTCGGGTACCTGGGGATCCTGCTCTGGTACTGGGGCCGCAAGCGCGGGCTGGAGGTCGTCGATGTCCGCTGAGCGCCGGCGCCGCGTGCTGATCACCGGGGCGACGGGCTTCCTCGGCGGCTACGCGGTGCGCGAGTTCCTGGCCGCGGGCGACGACGTGCTCGCCACCGGTCGCGCCCCCGAGGCGCTGGCGCGGCTGGAGGAGGAGGGCGCCACGGTCCTCCGCGCCGACCTCGCCGAGCTGGGCGCGACGGACGTCGAGGCCGACGTGCTCGTGCACGCCGCCGCTCTCTCGAGCCCGTGGGGAACGTGGAGCGAGTTCGAGCGCGCGAACGTCGCGGGGACCGAGGCGATGATCGCGCTGGCCGAGCGCTGCGGGATCCGCCGCTTCGTCTTCGTCTCGTCGCCGAGCATCTACTCCGCCCGGCGCCACCAGTACCTGGTGCGGGAGGAGGAGGTCGACACCGGCAGCCGGATGAGCCTCTACATCCGCAGCAAGATCGAGGCGGAGCGGCTGCTGCAGGAGGCGCACCGCGCCGGCCGGATCCCCGAGCTCGTGATCCTGCGCCCCCGCGGCCTGATCGGCGTCGGCGACCCCAGCCTCCTCCCCCGCTTCGTCGCCGCGAGCCGCCGCCGCGGCATCCCCCTCTTCGACGGCGGCCGGAACCCCGTCGACATCACCTGCGTCGAGAACGCCGCGCACGCGCTGGTGCTCGCCGCCGACGCTCCCGTCGCCGACGGCGGCGTCTACAACATCACCAACGGCGAGCCCGCTCCGCTCGGCGACCTCCTCGAACGCTTCTTCGCCGCGATGGGCGAGGAGCCGCGCTTCATCCGCGTGGACCTGCGCGTGCTGACCGCGCTCGCCGAGACCCTGGAGCGGGTCTACCGGCTGCTGCCCGGCCGCGAGCCGCCGTTCACCCGCTACACCGTGGCGACCCTCGCCTACGCGCAGACCCTCGACATCACGAGGGCGCGGACCGAGCTCGGCTACGAGCCGACCGTGCCGCTGGCCGAGGGCATCCGCCGGGTCGGCGAGCACCTGAGGGGTACGCGTGGCTGAGTCGTCGCTGCAGGTGATGGCGTGCGGGAGCACCGTCTTCCCGCTGTCCCGGGTGTTCCGCGGGAAGGGGCTCCCCCGCCGCGTCTTCCCCTCGAACGTCTTCCTCTACACGCACGCGAGCGGCCGACGGGTGCTCGTGGACACGGGCTACCCGCCGACGTTCCGCGGGACAGGCCTCGTCGGACGGCTGTACGAGCGGATCCTGCCCGCGACGGTGCCGGACGACGAGACCGTCGACCAGCGGCTGCTCGCTCTCGGCCTGACCCCGGCCGACGTGGAGTTCGTGGTGCTCACGCACCTGCACCCGGACCACGTGGGCGGCGTGCGCTGGTTCCCGGATGCGACGTTCGTGCTGTCGTCGGGCCAGGTCGCCTCCGTACGGCGGAACCGGGTGCGCGAGGGGATCTTCCGCGCGCTGCTGCCGCCGTGGTTCGCGGCCGGGATCGTGGCGGACGAGCAGCCTGCGACGACGATCAAGGGGCTGACCGGATTCGACCTGTTCGGCGACGGATCGCTGCTCGTGGTGCCGCTCCCGGGGCACGCACGCGGGCACCTGGGGGCGCTCGTCGAGGGGCGCGTGCTGGTGGCCGGAGACGCGGCGTGGGGGCGGGAGTTCCTCGGCTGGTCCGGGCGCCTGCGCCGGCTGCCGCGGTTCATCAGCGATGACGCGCGGGCGCACGAGCGGACATCCGAGATGCTGGAGCGGGTGGAGGCGGCGGGGGTGCGGCTGCGCTTCTCGCACGACGCGTATCCGGAGGGGGATGTGCGGCTGGGTGGCGCGGCACCCGTCGGCAGGAAGTCGCCGGCCTGACGGCGGGACGGCTCGCGTCGTACCCTCTCGTCCATGACGGACTACGCCCGACCGGCAGTCGCGGACCGCGTCTTCATCGGCGAGGACGGCCGACCCATCCCCTACGGCACTCGCTGGCAGGGTGAGTCGCCTCCGGACGAGAGCTACTCCGTCACGAGAGATCTCGAGCGTTTCCAGCCGCTGCACACCGTCGCGGACGCCCTGCTCGAGCACCTCGAGCGCACCTACGACGTCACGGTCGAGGACGACCCGGCCCTGGCCTCACGAGACGAAGCGGAGATCTCCTGGGCCGCCCGCGCCGTCCGCGTGACGCCGCGGTCGGTCGACGCCGCACCTCTGACGATCGTCTGGACCGTCTTCCCCGGCGTCCTCCTCCGCGCCGGAGCACTGCACCGCTTCAACTACCCCGTCTGCGGCTGCGACGCCTGCGACGACGAGTGGACCGCCCTCGCGGACGACCTCGAGCGCACCGTCTTCGACGTCGTCGCGGGCCGCTACGAGGAGAGCATCGCCGCCGGGAAGGACGGCATCATCGTCGGCTACCGCATCGGGAGCGGCAGTGAGCTCGGCTGGTCGAGCGGCTACAGCAACGACGTCGGGGTGCATCACAGGATCGGCCACGACGGGCAGCAGCTGACCGCGCCCTTCAGTCGAGTGTGGGAGGCCTGGCCGGAACGCTGACGCCGCGGCCGGCCGATCCTCGCGAGGTCATCGACCTTGTCCGAAAAGTGAGGCGCCTCCCGCCTCGGGCCGCGAGATCTCGAGTTCCGAGGCTCGACCAGGCGGCGGTCGTCAGCGGGGCAGGTGCTCATAGGGGACGCGGCGGCTCAGCCAGGCGAGCAGCCCGGCGGCGAGCGCCGCGATCGCCGCCGGAATGAGAAGCAACCAGAGGGCCGAGGTCACGGCGACGAGGACGAGCGCCGCCGCGGCGACGCCGGCGCCGATCGCGAAGTTCCAGCGCACATCCGTCGCCACTCCGCCCTCGGGACGCGCCCACAGCACGACGAGGGCCGTCGCGATCGGCCCGAGCAGCAGCCCCAGCACGAACCAGCGCCAGCGCGAGCGGCCCTTCTGCTCGGCCAGACCGGCGGTGACGATCGCGAGTCCGAACCAGATCCAACCGGAGTCCTGGGTGAGTGTCATGCGTGGAGCCTAGGGCGCGGGGAGGATCCCCCCGGCGGGGTCGCCGGTCGGGGGCGTGGGCCTGTCGCCCGCGTCTCCCGCTCAGCGGTCCCCGGCACGGCGCCGAATTCCTCCGCTACCCGGGCACCACCACGAAGGCGACCCCGACGACGACGCCCAGCACGAGAGCCACCGAGCCGAACCCGATCAGGAGGGCGAACGTCAGCGGACGGGTCTCGCGGAAGCTCATCGTGCCGGGGATCAGCTCGTTGATCTCGGAGGGGCTGAGCGTCTTCTCCGCGGCGGGCGGCGCCTCGATCTCCTGCCGACGAGCGGCTCCGGTCAGGCGCGCCCACACGCTCCGGCTACCGGTGTGCACGCCACGCGCCGCCGGCAGGAGCGGCGTCGTCACGGCGGCGACGACGGCCCGCAGATCCTCGAGCTCCCAGTCCGCCCCGCGGAGCCGCAGCGACCGGCTCCCGTCCGACAGGAACAGGATCAGCGACGGGGGGAGATTGATCCCCTCACTGTTGGGGCCGGCGGGCACCCACGCGAGCAGCGCCTTCACCGACGGGTCGGCGCGCTCGAAGGTCACGACCCTGCCTCGAGCGTCTGTGCACTCGATCGCCCGGTCCGAGATCCGGAGGGACGCGGTGGCGAGGAAGCGCCGGTTGCGGAGCGCCAGCACTCCGACGATCACCAGAGCCACCGCGGTGGCGAAGCCGAACAGCCCGAGGTAGACGGCCAGCGCGGCACCGCGGTCGTCGGCGATCACGACTCCCCAGACGCTCCCCGCCAGCAGGACCAGCGCGGGGAGGACGGCGACGGGCCTCAGCCGTCGCGACTCGTTCTTCTGCCGGGCCCTCGAGGGCCGGAACTCGCGAACCGGCTCCGAGCGGTCCGCCCGTCGCCGCTCCATCAGACGGACGCGACGGACGGAGAGCCGGTGCGGACGCGGTTCCGAAGAGGGTCGTCGAGGCTGCGGCGCATGGCGTCAGGGTAGCGGTGGCGTTTGGTGGGGCCGCGCAGGACGTCACTTGACGACAGGTCGACCTCTCCCGAGGTGCCGCCGCCGAGCACGATCATCCGAGCGAGGGCTCGTCCGGGTCGACAGACTGGGTTGGTGTCCTCACCGATGACGATCCGCGCCGTGCCGACCTCGGCCCGTCGTGAGGAGATGCACCTCAGGCTCCATCTCGCAGCGAGCAGGCGAGTGCGGCCTCTCGCGGCCGTCCCCGGCGATCGGCCTCCTCAAGACCTTCCGTACCGGGCAGCGCACTCGACGCACGCGGGACGCCGGGCGCGACGGCAGCCCGCCGGGGGCCGAGCGCCCTGACGCGACTCCCGCGCCGCCGGCCACACGACGCCCCCACTCGACGCCCACGTACCCACTCCAGACAGGACCCGCCATGACCTCCTCCCTCTCCCACCCGGCGAGCCGCTGGGCTCTCGACCACATGCCCCTCACCGCGCAGGCGGTCCGGGAGCTCGCTCCGGTGCTCTCCGGGAAGAAGCTGGCGATCTGCCTCCACGTCGAACCGAAGACCGCCGCCCTCGTGTCGCTCCTCGTCGAGGCCGGGATGGACATCGCTCTGACGGGCTCGCCCGGAACCACGAAGGACGACGTCGCCGACGACCTCCGCGCCCTCGGCGTGCACGTCCACACGAAGCAGAGCGACGGCGAGGCGGAGCACCTCCGCAACATCGAGAAGGTGCTCGAGCACGACCCCGACCTCACCCTCGACAACGGCGCCGACCTGACTCTCCGCCTCATCGACTCGGGCGTCCCGGACCACTACCTCGGCGGTACCGAGGAGACCACCACCGGCGGCATCCGCCTGCGGGAGAACAGCGCGACTCTCTCACGACCGGTCGTCGTCATCAACGACTCGCCCCTCAAGCTGATCGTCGAGAACGAGTACGGGGTCGGCCAGAGCGTCGTCCAGGGTTTCATGAACGCCACGAACCTCATGATCCCCGGCACGCGCGCCGCGGTCATCGGCTACGGCCCGTGCGGACGCGGAGTCGCCGACACCCTGGCGCAGCTCGGAGCGCGGGTCTCCGTCGCCGACGTCGACCCGATCCGCTCGCTGCAGGCGATCCTCCGCGGCCACCGCGTCGGACCCGTCGCCGACGTCCTCTCGGACGCGCAGTTCGTCTTCACCGCCACCGGCGCACCCGGCGTCATCGGCGCCGCGGAGATCGACGCGTTCGCCGACGGCGCCGTGATCGCGGGCGTCGGCCATTTCCCGTGGGAGATCGACGAGGAGGCCCTCGCGGCCGCCACCGAGTCGACCACCGAGTTCGCCGACGGACAGCGCCGGCAGGGCATCCGCCTGAAGAACGGCAAGCGGATCGTCCGCCTCGAGAACGGCCGGATGATCAACCTCACCGCCGCCGGCGGGAATCCGATCCAGGCGATGGACCTCGGCCTGACCCTCCAGGCACGGAGCCTCGCCGCTGTCGTCACCGCGGACCTCGACGCCGTCGTGCAGCCCGTCCCGGCCGACGTCGAGCACCGCATCGCGACCGACCTCGTCGCCCTCCTCAGCCGCTGAGGGGCGAGCGGCGGACCTCGCGGCGATCCGCGGGGCGGCGGCACCTCAGAAGACGGCGATCGGATTGACCGGAACGCCGGTGAGCCCGAGCAGGCGCGGTGGGGCCACGCTGAGCAGGAACGACCAGCGGGACAGCTCGGCGCAGACCACGGCGAGCTGCTCCACGTCCGCGCTGTCGATGAGGGGCATGCCCAGCCGTGCGAGCGCGACCATGTGCATCGGCATCGGCATCTCGGGATCGTGAGGGGGGAAGCTGTCGCCGACGTCCCCCGCGTAGAGCGCTACGCCCCGCTCGTGCATCCAGGTCACGGCGTCGACGGTCATGCCGGGGGCCTGCTCCTCCGAGTCCCAGGAGAAGCCCCACCCGCTGCGGACGACGAGCGCGTCGCCGGACTGCAGGGGGACGCCTCCCCGGCGCTCGGCCGCGTCGAGGTCGGCGGCGACGATCGCGTGCGCCGCCGGCAGCCTCCCCTGCGGCGCGAGGTCGAGGAGGACTCCGCGCGTGACGATGCCCTCGGCGAACGAGGAGGTGGATCCGTGCATCACTCCGCCGGCGGTGACGGCTTCGGCGAGAGGCCGGCCCGGGTAGACGACTCCGTCGTCGACGGGCAGGTGCGCGAACGCGTCCAGGTGGGTCATCGCCGGGTGGTGCGGAGTCACGATCAGCACCTCGGACATGCCCATCGGAGGGGTACCGGTGTAGAGGAGCGCCTGCTGCACCGGGGGCGACGGCGGAGCGGCGGGCGCGAAGGGGCCACCCAGCATCGACGCGGGAGCCACGGGGAGGGCGAGCGAGACCCAGCGGCCGGTCCTCACCTCCTCCGCGGCACGTCGCCGTGCGGCGTCGTCGATGAGGGTGAGCGTGCCGAGCTCGTCCTCCGCGCCCCATCGGCCTCGGTCGTCGGGGAGCTTCGTGCCGGTCATGGGATGTCCTTTCGGATTGGTCCGGGGTGTGGTGCACACTCCAGGGAGGGGACTGGAGAAGCAGGTCCCTGCAGGCTACCTCGTGAAGCAGGTTCCTGTTTCTTCGAATCACCCGGGAGGGATGTCGGCGTGGACGACGACGAGGGACTCGAGGCCGTCCTCGGCTGGAACGCGGTCAAGGTCGCGCGGATCATCGGCGCGCGCATCACCGCCGGGCTCGCGGAGCACGACGTGAGCCTGGTGCAGTTCGGCGTCCTCTCCTGCCTCACCGGCGGAGCGCAGCTGACCTCGGCCGAGATCGCCCGCGCGGTCTTCGTCCGCCCGCAGACGATGTCCGAGGTCCTCGACGGCATGGAGCGGCGAGGGCTGATCGAGCGTGTCGGAGTCCGCGGGAAGGGCCGACGCACACCCATCCGTACGACCGCCGACGGGGAGCGCGTCCTCACCGCGGCGCGCGCGGTCGCGCTCGCGACCAACGACCTCAGCGACGTCGGCCTGAGCGCCCCCGCCGCCCAGCAGCTGAACGACCTCCTGCTCACCGTCATCCGGAACGCCGAGGAGCCGACGGGAGCCGGGTTCGGGTCCTGACGAGGTCGAAGCCGGGCTTCGGAGCATCGCCGACGCAGGACCTCGTCCAGACGGTGTTCACAACGAAGGATGGATCTGCTCCAGGACCCCGCGATCCGCGCGGAACGGGCGCCGGAGCCTCATCATTCCTCCGTCGTGAACAGGATCAGCCGAGCGGGGCCGACGAAGGACGTCCGCCCGGGCGCCCTCTTCCGGACATGGCCGGAAGAGGGCGTTGCCCACGGCGCTCGCAGCTGTCACGGTCGCAGGGCGGCCGACGACGGCCGACCCGACCGGAAGACCCCATGCGCCTCCGAAGCACTGTCCGCCCGCTTGCGCTCCTCACCGGCGCCCTCCTCCTCGGGACCGGCCTCGCCGCCCTCGACGGGCCGCTCACCGGCACCGCGGCCGTGGCTCACGCGGCCGACGCTCCTGTCGCGGGCGGGCGCGTCGTGGGCTGGGGATACGACGAGGACGGTCGGGCGAGCGCCCCCGAGGATCTGACCGACGCCGTCTCCATCGCGGCCGGCCAGTACTACGGCGTCGCGGCGAGGAGCGACGGCACAGTGGCCGTCTGGGGTGACAATCTCGAGGGCGGCCCCATCCCGGCGGACGACCTCCGCGGCGTCGCGGCCGTCTCCCCCGATCTGGCGCTTCTCGAGGACGGCACCGTCGCGCCGCTCTTCCCCCCGGAGGACCGGTACACCGAGCCGCCGGCGGGGCTGAGCGGCGTCACCGCGATCGACTCGAGCGGCACCCACAGCGTCGCGCTCCGCGACGACGGGACAGTGGCGATCTGGGGATACGACCAGGGGCGAGTGCTGGAGGCGCCTCCCGGTCTGGACGACGTCGTGGCGATCTCCGCCGCGTCCTTCCACACCCTCGCCGTCACGAGCGACGGCAGCGTCGTGAGCTGGGGCTACGACGGCCCCGACGACATCTTCGCGGGCTACTCCGACATCGTCGCGGTCGCGGCGGGACGGACCCACGACCTCGCCGTCCGCGCCGACGGCAGCGTCGTCGCCGAGGGGAGCGACAGGGACGGAGAGAGCGACGTCCCCGCCGGGCTGACCGGTGTCGTCGCGGTCGCCGCCGGGTACGGGCACAGCGTGGCGCTCCGCGAGGACGGCACCGTCGCCGCCTGGGGCGACGACGGTGCCGGCCAGTCCACGGTTCCCGCAGGACTGAAGGGGGTCACCTCGATCGACGCCGGCTACGGCTTCACCCTCGCCACCGGGACCCGTCCCGTCCTCACGGCTGCCGCGCCTCCCACGGCGACGGTCGGCACTCCGTTCTCCTTCGCCTTCGGAGGGGATGCGCGCCTCGCGGACCACACCCTCGCCAGCGGGACGCTCCCGCCCGGACTGACCCTGACTCCCGAGGGGTTCGTGACGGGCACGCCCGCAGAACCCGGAACCTCCGACTTCACCGTCACCGCGACCAACTCCTTCGGAACGACCACCACCGCCTCCCGGCGGATCACCGTCGAGGCCGCCCCGCCTGCACCCGTCACGCCGACGATCAGCGGAACCGTCGCAGCCGGCGTCGTCGACTCGGCCTACGACTTCACCTACGCGGTCGCGGGAACTCCGGCGCCCGTCGTGACCGTGTCGTCGGGCGCCCTTCCCCCGGGTCTCACCCTCGATCCGACGGGGCGCCTCACCGGCACTCCGACCAGGACCGGCGCCTACGTCTTCACCGTGCAGGCCGCCAGCACCGCCGGAACCGCGACCGCGCAGAGCACTCTCACCGTGTCCCCTGCGTCCGCGACCGCGAAGGCCGACCTTCGCATCGACGTCTCCGCTCCGACCACCGCGGTGAAGGGGAGGACGTTCACGTACACGCTCATCACGAGGAACGCCGGACCCTCCGCGTCGACGTCCGTCTACTCGAAGGTGATCCTCCCGCCGGGGGTGCGGTTCGTCTCCGCGACGGGGAAGTACACCCGCATCGGCAGCGTCGTGGTCTTCCAGCGCTCCAGCCTCGGCAACGGGCGGACATCCACCGAGAAGATCACCGTCACGGCCGTGAGCGCAGGCACGGGCACAGCGCTCGCAACCACCTTCTCCGTGAGGACTCCGGATCCGTCGATCCGCAGCAACGCCGACACCGCTGCCACCACCGTCCGCTGAGGAGGGTCGGGCGGGCGACGAGACCCTCCCGCCCGTCCTCGGGCATCACGCCGGGCGCAGCCAGTCCGTGATCGCGCTGACGACGCGGTCGAGGTGGGACTCGAGCAGGAAGTGCCCGCCGTCGACGAGCTCGATGCGCGCGTGAGGCGCGTCGCGGAGGAACGCCTGGGCGCCGGCGGGGGCGAAGATCTCGTCGTTCCGGCCCCAGACGGCGAGGACGGGGACTCCGGACTCGCGGATCCACGCATGCACGGCGGGGTAGAGCTCGCGGTTGGTGGCGTAGTCGCGGAAGAGCGCCAGCTGCACGTCGTCCTGGCCGGGGCGGGCGAGGAGCGCGAGGTCGTGCTCCCAGGCGTCCGGATCGACGGTGCTGGAGTCGGGGACACCGTGGGTGTACTGCCATTCGACGGCCTCCCGGCCGAGAGCCGGCCGGAGGGCGTCGTGCGTCCCGGCGGTCCGCTCGGCGGCGTCGGCCCAGATCGGGTCCCAGAAGCCGGGCACGAAGCCCTCCTCGTAGGCGTTGCCGTTCTGCGAGATCACGGCGACGACCGCGGACGGATCGGCGAGGGCGAGGCGCCAGCCGACGGGGGCGCCGTAGTCCTGGACGTAGATCGTGTACCGGGTCACCCCGATGGTCTCGAGGAAGCGGCCGGTCACCGCGGTCAGGGCGGCGAACGTGTAGTCGAAGTCGTCGACGGAGGGCGCGGACGAGCGTCCGAAGCCGATGTGGTCGGGGGCGATGACGCGGTAGTGGCCGGCGAGGGCGGGGAGGAGGTGGCGGAACATGTGCGAGCTGCTCGGGTACCCGTGCAGCAGCAGGAGGACGGGCGCGTCGACGGGACCGGCCTCCCGCCAGAAGACGTCGAGTCCGTCGACGGACACGGTGCGGTGATGGACGACGACCATGGCTAACCCTTTACGATAGATTTACTGGTTAGCCGGACGCTAGCATGGATCGAACGGGCCGCACGGCGGGAGAACGGGGAGCGATGGATCGGGACGAGGAGCTGCTCCTGGCGGTGCTGAACAGCGCGCCGGTGGTGGACGGACGGCCGACGGACGACCTCGGCGACGCGGCCGGTCGCGAGCTCGCCCGGCGGTGGGGCGGAGTCGGCACCGAGGACGAGCTCGAGCAGCTGCGCCGCGCCCGCGACGCGCTCCAGGCCGTCGTGCGCTCGGGCGCGCCCGCGGCCGTCGCGGAGCTCGCGGACCTGGTCGCGCACGCCGTGCGCACCCCGCGCATCACCGGTGAAGGCGTCGTGTGGGAGCTGAGCGCTCCCGAGCCGGATCGCCTCGCGGTGCAGGCGGTCCTCGCCTGGTCCGCTGTGAACGCCCGGTTCCCCGGGCGGCTCCGCGCCTGCGCGAACGACGAGTGCAACCTCTTCCTCCTCGACCGCAGCCGCCCCGGCACCGCCAAGTGGTGCTCGATGGCGACGTGCGGCAACCGGATGAAGGCCCGGGCGCACGCGAGCCGGTCGCGGGACTGAGGGCGGCCTGGAGGCGGACGCCGTCGAGCTAGCGGGGTCGCACGTCGTAGGTGACCCGGAGGAGCCCGTCCCCCTCGCTGCTGTGATGGCCTCGGAGAGTGAGGAGCACGTCGCCGGTGAGGTCGCCGAAGAGGCGGTGACCCTCTCCGATCAGGACGGGAGCGATCGAGACGGTCAGCTCGTCGACGAGGCCCGCCCTCAGGAACGCCTGGATGGTGCGGCCTCCGTCGATGTAGACGCGGTCTGCCGCTCCGGCGTCGAGCAGCAGCACCGCCTCCTCGACGGAGTGAGCCACCCCCACTCTGCCGCCCGCCTCGATCGTGGTGCTCAGCACGACGACCCGCTTCCCCTCGAACGGCCAGGCGTCGAAGCCGAGGACCGTCTCGTAGGTGGAGCGCCCCATGACGAGGGTGTCGATCGTCGGGAAGAACGTCTCCCAGATGAGCGCGGGGTGGGCCGTCGTCTCCGCGGTGTGAGGTCGCGGGGCGGGATCGGTGAGCCAGTCGAGGTCTCCGCCCGGTCGCGCGATGAAGCCGTCGAGACTCGTGCCGATGAACACGCATCCCGTCCACGATCGGTTCTCTGCCATGTCCAGCCTTTCCGAAGAGCGTCGAGTGCGAGGGCAATGATCGCAGGGGAGGCGTCGCGACCGGACGGCCACCGGGTTCCCGGCGCGGCATCGGCGGTCGGCCGCCCGAGACGCTCGGCCGCGCGCGGATCCGCTGAGTACGCTCGGGACATGCAGCGCACGGTGGGCGGAGTCGTCATCGAGGTCGTCCACTCGAGGACCGGTGACGCGACCCGGACTCCCGACGGCCCGATCCAGCTGTGGAGGATCACCCTCTCCGGAGCAGGCATCGATCGCACCGCGACGGTCGGTGTCGCCGGCACGTCGACGGAGCCGGACGACGACGTGCTCGCCACCGTCCTCGAGGTGGCCGTGGTGGAGTACGTCTCCGTAGCCGAGGATTCGAGCACGACTCCGGCGTTCCGCGAGTGGAAGCGGGACCACGCGTCCGAACTGCATCAGCTCGTGGCGGCGCTTCGAGCGGGCAGCTGACTCCTGCCGGGCGCGCGACGGATGCTAGGCGCCGCGCAGCCGGGCCGACGATGCGGACGCCTGCGCTCGAGCCCGTTGCAGGGCGTCCTCGCGTCCGGCCGCGTCGAGGCGGGCGGGACCGTAGGTGACCACCGGGGGCAGGACGTCGTACCCGACGAACTCGAGCATCCCGCGATGGATGTGGAAGAGGAACGACTGCAGGTCGCCGTAGCCGTCGGCGGCGCCGGGCGCGAAGGCCGCTTCGCCGCCGCCCGTCGTCAGCAGGAGCATCGCGCTCCTGCCGCGCAGGCCGCCCTCGGCGAAGACGCCGTGCTCGCCTCCGAACGTCGCGCCCATCACGAAGACGCGGTCGATCCAGCCTTTCATGATCGCCGGCATCGAGAACCACCACAGGGGGAACGAGAGCACCAGGAGATCCGCCTGCATCAGCTCGTCGAGATCGCTCGTGACGGGCTCCCCGAGCGTCTTCTCGAGGACCGCGGTCATCTGCTGCGCCTGCGGCTTGAAGTAGCCGGAGCCGGGCGCGAACTGGTCGCGGTGCAGCACCGGGTCCCGGCCCTCGGCGTACAGGTCGAGCCGGCGCACCTCCATGCCGTCGGCCCTCAGCTGCTCGAGGACCGCGTCCGCCTGCGCCGAGGAGAAGGACCGCTCCTCGGGATGGGCGTGGACGAGCAGAGCGCGGCGAGCGGGAGCAGCCTCGGAAGCATCGGTCATGCCGCCGATCATATCGACGATTCGCGATATGTCGCTAGATTGAGGCTCCGAGCCGCTTCAGGAGCCCGTCGACGTCGGCGTCGCTCCTCCGGTAGTGGGTGTACTTCCCCACGCGCGTCGAGCGGACGAGGCCCGCGCGCTCCAGGGATCCCATGTACGACGAGATGGTCGACTGCGCGAGACCGCTCTTCGCGGCGAGATGGGTGACGCAGACCCCGAACTCGGCGCGGTCGGCGATCGGCTCGAACTCGCTGAACGACGCCTCGGGAGAGCGGAGCCACTCCATGATCTGCAGTCGCGTGGGATTGCCCAGCGCCTTCAGCACCTCGACCAGTCCCGTGTCCACCGCGCCATTCTCCCCTGCTCGCCGCCCGGGCGCCTCCGCGCCGGAATCACCCTCCCCCGGACGCACCCCGCTCACGGCAGCAGGATCACCTTGCCGTCGAGCGTCCGGGACTCGGCGAGCTCCATCGCCTCGACGATCCCGGTAAGCGGGAAGCGGGCGGCGATGTTGGCCGTCAGCGAGCCGTCGGCGAGGAGTCCGAGCACGCGGCCGAGGTCCTCCTCGAGCCGCGCACGGAAGCGCGCGGGGCGCAGCGAGTGGCCCGCCCAGAGGTCGTAGAAGGCCGCGCGCCGGCCGTTGGGGGCCAGCTGGTAGGCCTGGATCCGCGCGAGCTGGCGGAGGAACGGGGGCCAGATGCTCCCGGTGCTCGCGCTGACGATCGCGTAGGCGACGAGGGTGCCGCCGGGCGCGAGCAGCGACCACGCCAGCCGGGTCGTCGCTCCGCCGACGTTGTCGAACACGGCCTGCACTCCGCCGGGAGCGAGCTCGCGCACGCGAGCGGCGAGGTCGGGATCGGCGTAGTCGACGGGCTCCACTCCGGCCGCTCGGAGGGCCTCGTGGTGGCGGGGCGAGGCGGCGCCGATCACGCGGATCCCCTCGAGGCGGGCGAGGCGGTGCACGAGGCCGCCGACTCCGCCGTTCGCGCCGAACAGGAGGATCGTGTCACCGCGGGAGACCCGGGCCGAGCGGTGCAGCATCTGCCACGCCGTCACTCCGTTGACCACGACGGCCTCGGCGTCCTCCGACGCGACTCCGTCGGGGACGAGAACGCAGTCGCGGGCGGCGACGCGGGCGTGACCCGTCCAGCCGCCGGTCTTGGTGAGGGCGGCGACACGGCGGCCCCCGAGCGACGCGTCGCCGCCGGGGCCGACCGCGAGGACCCGGCCGACGAGGTCGTAGCCGGGCGTGAAGGGGAACGGCGGCTGGGCGAAGTAGCGGCCGCGGCGCATCGACTGCTCGGCGAACGAGATGCCGGTGGCCTCGACGGCGACGAGCAGCTCGCCGGCCGCGGGAGGCTCGACCGGTGCCTGCTCGAGGAGCAGTCCGGACGGCTCGACGATCCCGGGGAGGACGACGCGGGTGGTGGTGCGGGGAAGGGTGGTGGACATGAGGGGCTCCTGGAATTTGTAGTGAGTGACTGGACAGTCACAACGGCGGGCATGAGGAAGAGGGTGGCGAAGAGGAGGAGGGGAGGAAGAAGAGGAGCAGGCGGGAGGACCGCGGGCTCAGTCGCGGTGCCGGATGCCGTCGGAGACGATGCGGGCCCACTCGGAGTCGACGCCGCCGAGGTCGGTCTGCACGATCAGGTGGCAGAGCTGCCCGTAGGCGACGAAGCGCTGCACGGCCGGGCCGTCGGCTCCGGAGACGACGGTGACCGTTCGGACGACCGCGGAGATCCCGCGGCGCACCGCCTCGCGGATCTCGGGGACCTCGCACGCGCTCTGCGCCTGTGACTGCAGCATGATCAGGTCGCGGTCGGCGATCAGGTCGATGTAGGCGACGGTCATCGCCTCGAGCCGGTCGGCCGGGTCCGAGGAGGGCGAGGCCTTCCCCGCCGCCGCGAGCGTGGACGCCACCTGCTCGTAGCAGCGGTCGACCGCTGCGACGAAGACGCCGAGCTTGCCCGGGAACAGGCGGAAGACGTAGGCGGGCGAGACGCCGGCCTCGGCCGCGACCTCGGTGATCGGAGTCGCGGCGTAGCCGGTGCGCGCGAACACGTGGAGCGCCGCCGCGGTGATCCGCTCGCGCTGCGCCTCGGCGGTGGAGCGGGAGGAGGGGGAAGGCATGTGACTGATCGAACACTTACTTCGCTCGTGTGTCAAGAGCGGCGGCCGGACGGATAGAGACAGCGGCCCCGCTCAGGGGCACCCCACGATCCGGCCCGGCACGCGGCAAGGGCAGGCCTACCGATCGTGGAGCCCGCCACACACCCCCCTACCCCGCACCCCCATCC